>NZ_JBSFWU010000031.1:0-65316 GCF_053594995.1 Streptomyces sp. NPDC002536 | reverse complement strand
TGCTGCCCCGCCATCGGCGGCTCCTCCGGGTCGAAGAGCCGCGGCTCCGTCGACAGCAGCGGGGCCGAGCGGCGCGAGCCGGGGCAGGAGGTCAGCCGCGGCGGCGCTTCGTGCTGTCCGGAGCAGTGCCGTCCGAAACAGTGCTAGCCGAAGCAGTGCGGCTGGAAGTCCGGGTCCGCCGGGCCCTTGCGGCCGAGCGCGTTGAGCACCCACTGGGCCACGACCGGGTCCTTGGTGGCCTGGTCGTGCATGAACGGGTCCAGCGGGCACTTGTCCTGGAGCACGACGTTCGTCAGGTGCTCGGACGGGCCCGTCAGCAGGGCGCTGGTGTAGGGGATGACGACCTCGTCGTGGCGGGTGGTGATGACCGTGTAGTCCGGCCCGGCCGGGGTCTCGTCGCCCGCGTTGAGCTTCTTCATCAGGTCCGAGCCCCAGCGCTGGTCCAGGCAGGACGGGCAGAAGGTGTAACCGGTGGGAATCGCCAGCGGGTTCTTGGTCCCGTGGTTGGACGGGACGATGCCGACCAGGTCGTTCACCTTGTCCGCGCCGCCGAGGAACTTCACGTAGTAGCGCGGCATCATGCCGCCCTGGCTGTGGCCGACGATGTCGACCTTCGCGGCGCCCGTCGCGCCGCGCACGGCCTCGACGAAGTCCCGCAGTTCGGCGGCCGCCTGGGGTATCGGGTCGGTCTCCATGTGCCCGTAGTTGAAGGCGAAGACGCAGTAGCCCGCCTCCTTGAGCTTGGGCGAGAGGGCCTGCCAGTTCTCGGCCATGAGCTTGAACGTGCCGTTGACCAGCACGACCGGCTGCGGGTGGGCCGAATCCGGCTTGCAGGACCAGTCGTTGGCGCCCTTCGGCGGGATGTCGAACGGCGAGGCGGAGGCCGGTGACGCGGCGAGGCCCGTGAGACTCAGCGCGGCGGCGGCCGCGGCGGCGATCAGGAACCGTGCTGTGGTGCGCAGGCGCGTGTGACGCATGGGGGGATTCCTTTGACACAGGGGCGTCCGGGGCGGACGCCCTCGTCCGAACCGCGTTCGACAATGTCGACCGGTGGACGAGATATTCCCGGGCGCGTCAGGACCACGTCAAGGGAGTTACCGACCGGTAAACATCACACGGCCCGGGACTTGAAGCCCCGGGCCAGATGATGCTGGGATGGCTCATCCGAGCACGTCGGCTCAGCCGCCCGCACCCTCCGCGAGCCGCTGGCCGCGCAGCAGGAACCAGGCCGCGACGGCGGTCCCGGTCAGCACGAACGCACCCACACCCGAGGCGATCCGCAGCCCCTCGACGAAGGCGTCCTGCGCCGAGGAGAGCAGGGCCGCCCCCGTGTCCGCGGGCAGCTGCGCCGCGGCCTCGACCGCGCCGCCGAGCGACTCGTGCGCCCCGGAGGCGGCGTCCGCGGGGACGCCCACGGGGATCGCGAAGCCGCGGTAGACGCCGGTGACGATCGAGCCGAGGAGCGCGATGCCGAGCGCCGCACCGAGCTCGTACGCCGTCTCCGAGACGGCCGCGGCCGAGCCCGCCTGTTCCTTGGGCACGCTGGAGAGGATCACGTCGGCGGTGACGGTGAACGAGAAGCCCGCACCCACGCCCACGACCAGCAGGACGGCGCCCAGCAGCGGATAGGGGGTGGTCGTCTGGAGCCAGGAGAGCACCGCCAGCGCGATGCCGATCGCACCGAGCCCGCCCGAGACGACCGTCCGCACCGAGAAGCGCCGGGCGGCCTGCCCGGCCAGCAGGCCGGCCGTCACCGCACCCACGGCCGCGGGCAGTTCCGCGAGCCCCGCCTCCAACGGGCTGCGGTCCTGCACCAGTTGGAGGAACTGGGAGAGGAAGAAGACCAGCCCGGACAGGCCCAGGATCGTCAGCAGGTCGGCCAGCACCGCGCCGGAGAAGCCGCGGTGGTGGAAGAGCCGCATGTCCAGCAGCGGCGCGGGCAGCTTCAGCTGGCGCCGTACGAACCACACCAGCGTGGCCACGCCGACGACGGCCGCCACCGCGACGGGCAGGCCGAAGCCGATCGTCGCGCCCTCCTTGATCGCATAGACCACCGCGATGATGCCGACCATCGACAGGACCACGCTGAGCAGGTCCCAGGGGCCGGGCGAGGGGTCGCGCGACTCGGGCAGCAGCTTGAAGCCGACCAGCACGAGCACCGCCATCACCGGCAGGTTGATCAGGAAGACCGAACCCCACCAGAAGTTCTCCAGCAGGAAGCCGCCGACGACCGGCCCCACGGCCGCACCCGCCGAGGCCATCGCACCCCAGATGCCGATGGCCAGGCTGCGTTCCTTGGGGTCGTGGAAGAGGTTGCGGATGAGCGCCATGGTGGACGGCATCAGCGTCGCGCCCGCCACACCCAGCAGGGCGCGGGCCACGATCATCATCTCGGGGCTGGTCGCATAGGCGTTGAGCACCGAGACGGCACCGAAGGCCACAGCACCGACGAGCAGCAGCCGCTTGCGGCCGATGCGGTCGCCGAGGCTGCCCATGGAGACCAGCAGACCGGCGATGACGAAGGAGTAGACGTCGCCGATCCACAGCAGCTGGGTGCCGGAGGGCTTGAGGTCCTCGCTGAGGAAGGGCGTCGCCAGGCCGAGCACGGTCGCGTCGACGGCGACGAGCAGGACGGCCAGGACGAGCACGGCCAGCGCGAGCCAGCGACCCGGGCGCGGGGCGTCCGCCGCGTCCGGCGCACCGGACGGCGGGGAGACGGTCTCATGGCTCACGGTTCCATCCTCCGTCGCAGGGCGCCGCCGAGCAGCAGCTCGGAGACCATGTGGCTGATGTCCCGCGCGGCCACCCTGCCGTCCTGGACGGCCCAGGCGCCGGAGGTCACGAGGCCGTAGAGGGCCTCGGTGAGCCAGGCCGGGGAGAGGTCGAGGCGGAAGACGCCCTCTTCCTGGCCGCGCCGGAAGAGCCCGGTGATACGGGCGTCGAGGCGGTTCCAGCCCTCGTTCAGGCCGCCCTCGTAGAGCTGGTTCTCGCCGTAGAGGAAGGCGAGGATCCCGGCGACGGACTCGGTGCACGCGATCATCCGGCGCACCGCGTCCGCCGCGTCGCCCTCGTCCAGCCGGGCCTCGTCCAGGGCGCGGCCGAGCCGCTCGATGCCGTGGTTCTCCAGCGCGCGGACGAGGGCGTCCCGGCCGGAGAAGTGCCGGTGCAGGGTGGCCCTGCCGATGCCGGCGGCCTTGGCGATCTCGTCCATGGAAGCGGTCGGCTTGCGGGTGAGCAGGCCGGCGGCTGCTCTCAGTACCTGGTCTCGATCCACGCTCATGAGACGACGATAACCCGAATGAGACGTGGATGTCTCATTCGGGTTGTCGTTGTCTCATCGATGTACCAGCATTACGCGCGTTTGGCGTCCGCCCACTCCCGCTGCACGGTCAGGTCCGCCTTGACCTCCTGCAGCTGGGCCACCACGGCCGAGGGAGCCGTGCCGCCGCGGCCGTTGCGGGAGGCGAGGGCGCCCGGCACCGTCAGGACCGAGCGGACCTCGGGCGTCAGGTGCGGCGAGATGGCGGCGAACTGCTGGTCCGTGAGGTCGTCCAGCTCGATGCCCTGTGCCTCGCACTCCTTGACGCAGGCCCCTGCGACCTCGTGCGCCACCCGGAACGGCACGCCCTGCCTGACCAGCCACTCCGCGATGTCGGTGGCCAGCGAGAAACCGGCCGGGGCCAGCTCCTCCATGCGCGCCCGGTTGACCGTGAGGGTCGCCATCATCCCGGTGAAGGCCGGGAGCAGGACCTCCAGCTGGTCGCAGGAGTCGAAGACCGGCTCCTTGTCCTCCTGCAGGTCGCGGTTGTACGCGAGCGGGAGGGCCTTGAGGGTGGCCAGCAGCCCGGCCAGATTGCCGATCAGCCGGCCGGACTTGCCGCGCGCCAGCTCGGCGATGTCCGGGTTCTTCTTCTGCGGCATGATCGAGGAGCCGGTGGAGAAGGCGTCGTGGAGCGTCACGAAGGAGAACTCCTTCGTGTTCCAGATGATCACCTCCTCCGCGAGCCGGGACAGGTCGATGCCGATCATCGCCGTGATGAAGGCGAACTCGGCGGCGAAGTCCCGCGAGGCCGTGCCGTCGATGGAGTTGCCGGAGCTGCCGCGCTCGAAGCCGAGGTCGGCGGCGACCGCCTCCGGGTCCAGCCCGAGGGAGGAACCGGCCAGCGCCCCCGAGCCGTACGGGGAGACCGCCGTGCGCTCGTCCCACTGCCGCAGCCGCTCCGCGTCCCGCCCGAGGGCGTGCACGTGGGCGAGGACGTGGTGCGCGAAGAGCACGGGCTGGGCGTGCTGCAGGTGTGTCCGGCCGGGCATGGCGACGTCGGGATGGGTCTCCGCCAGGCCGACCAGCGCCTCCTGGAGGTCGGCGATCAGGCCGCCGATGATCCGCGCGTGGTCGCGCAGGTACATCCGGAAGAGCGTGGCCACCTGGTCGTTCCGGGACCGCCCGGCGCGCAGCTTGCCGCCGAGCTCCGGACCGAGCCGCTCCAGCAGGCCGCGCTCCAGGGCGGTGTGCACGTCCTCGTCGGCGACGGTGCCGATGAACGTCCCCGCGGCGACGTCCGCCTCCAGCCGCCCGAGCCCCTCGGTCATCCGCTGGAGCTCGTCGGCGCTGAGCAGCCCGGCCTTGTGCAGGACGCGGGCGTGGGCGCGGGAGCCGGCGATGTCGTACGGGGCGAGCCGCCAGTCGAAGTGGACGGAGGCGGAGAGCTTGGCGAGGGCCTCGGCCGGCCCGTCGGCGAACCGCCCGCCCCAGAGCCGCACGCCTCCGGCGGGGTCCTGGTCCTGCGTTCCGGTGGTCATCGTCGGTTGCTCCTCGTCTGCCGCGGCACGCGGGGTCCGTCGCCGGGCGGATGCCCCCGCCCGGCGCCCGGGCGGGGGATGGTCGTCGGTCGTCAGTGCAACCGCGGCCTACAGGGCCAGGTCACGCTTCGCGGCGATCTTCGAGGAGAGTCCGAAGATCTCGATGAAGCCCTTCGACATCGACTGGTCGAAGGTGTCGCCGGTGTCGTAGGTGGCGAGGTTGAAGTCGTAGAGCGACTGCTCGGACTTCCGGCCCGTGACCACGGCCCGGCCGCCGTGCAGCGTCATCCGGATGTCGCCGGAGACGTGCTCGTTGGCCTCGGCGATGAAGCCGTCCAGGGCCCGCTTGAGCGGGGAGAACCACAGGCCGTCGTAGACGAGCTCGGTCCACCGCTGCTCGACCTGCCGCTTGAACCGGGCGAGCTCCCGCTCGACGGTGACGGCCTCCAGCTCCTGGTGCGCGGTGATCAGCGCGATGGCGCCCGGCGCCTCGTAGATCTCGCGGGACTTGATGCCGACCAGCCGGTCCTCGACCATGTCCAGCCGGCCCACGCCCTGGGCGCCGGCCCGCTCGTTGAGCTGCTGGATGGCCTGGAGCACGGTGACGGGCTTGCCGTCGATCGCGACCGGGACGCCCTGCGCGAAGGTGATGACGACCTCGTCGGCCTCCCGGGGGGTGGCCGGGTTCGCCGTGTAGTCGTAGACGTCCTCGATCGGGGCGTTCCAGATGTCCTCGAGGAAGCCGGTCTCGACGGCCCGGCCGAAGACGTTCTGGTCGATGGAGTACGGCGACTTCTTGGTCGTCGCGATCGGCAGGCCCTTGGCCTCGCAGAAGGCGATGGCCTTGTCCCGCGTCATCGCGTAGTCCCGGACCGGGGCGATGCACTTCAGCTGCGGGGCGAGCGAGGAGATACCGGCCTCGAACCGCACCTGGTCGTTGCCCTTGCCGGTGCAGCCGTGGGCGACGACGCTCGCGCCGTGCTTCTCGGCGGCGGCCACCAGGTGCTTGACGATCGTGGGCCGCGACAGGGCGGAGACCAGCGGGTACTTGTCCATGTACAGCGCATTGGCCTTGATCGCCGGGAGGCAGTACTCCTCGGCGAACTCGTCCTTGGCATCCGCGACCTCGGCCTCGACCGCACCGCAGGCGAGCGCGCGCTTGCGGATGACGTCCAGGTCCTCGCCGCCCTGGCCGACATCCACGGCGACGGCGATGACCTCGGCGCCCGTCTCCTCGGCGATCCAGCCGATGGCGACGGAGGTGTCAAGGCCGCCGGAATAGGCGAGTACGACGCGCTCGGTCACGGGGTTCTCCTTACGGTGCGGTGCGCTGCGCTCTCATGCGCTGGTAGGCATAACTATGCAGTGCGCCGTATGTTTCGTCAATAGCTCGGGGGAGTGAATCGTTCGGGCGCGGGACCACGCGCCCCGGGACGCAGTGCGACGATCACGGGACCGCGACCGGAGGGGTGGGGCCATGACCTGGGGAGACGACTACTTGCAGCGGCTAGCGGACCGCGCGGCGGACGGATTCAGGGGCATCAAGGTCGATGTGCCGGGGGAACGGCTCGTCATCACGGAGCGGACGGCCGTCCACTGCTGGACCATCTACGACATCGTGGGTGCGGCGAGAGCGGCCAGCATCCCCAACAAACGGGTCCTGTCCAAGGTGCTGATCCACTTCCCGGGAGAGTCGCCCCGCGAACCAGATGTGACCATCCTCGACCGGGGCGCCGACGAGGAGCCGTACTCGTACAAGGACGCACTCGCCGTCATGGAGATCGTCTCCACTGAGGACGACGAAAACGACTACGCGATCAAGGTGAGGCAGTACGCCCGGTTCCAGGTCCCGGCCTTCGTCGTCATCGACCCGTTCAAGGGGCGAAGCACCGTGCTCAGCCGGCCCAGTGGCGAGTCCTACGCCTCACGAGTCATCTACGCCTACGGCGAGACGATCCCTCTCCGGCTGGCCGACGGCAGCACGGTCGAAATTCCGACGAAAGACTTCAAACGCCGCTCTACGATGCACACATGAACAACCGGACCGACCTGGCCCACATAGTCGTCAAAGCCACCGAGTCCGGGCACTCCGCACCCCTGAGCGCGCTGCTCGGCACCGTCGGAGCGCAGGACTGGGTCGCCCTCGACCTCGCGATCCGCGGGCAGTGGATCCTCCCCTCCGCCGACTGGGCCCGCGCCGGGGAGCCGGCGCCGAACGAGGCGGCCCTGGCCGGAGCGCTCTGCCACCGCGACGGCCGTGTACGGCAGGCCGCGCTGCTCACCCCCGGCGCCAACGCCCTCCTCCCCCTCGTCACCGTCCGCTGCGCGGACTGGGTCGAGCCGGTGCGCGAGCAGGCGCGGGAGGTATTGCAGCGGGCGCTGCCCGCCTCCTCGCCGGAGGTGCTGGCCACGGCCACCGCCGTCGCACTGCGCACCGCAGAGCGGCGGCACGGCGGCTTCGCCCGGGATCTGCTCATGGCGACCGTGCAGGACGCCGAGGTGACGGATGCCCTGCTGGACAGCGAGGACCGGGCCGCCCGCCGCCTCGGGCACCGGATCGCCGTCGAGCAGGGGCGCTTCTCCCCCGCCCGGCTCGCGGAGATCGCCGCCGCCGACAACGACATCGTCGTCCAGGACCTCTGCGCGGACGCGGCCCTGGCCGGCGTGCGGGACGGGGAGGACGGCAAGGTCGTCGAGCTGCTGCTGAACTCCCGCCAGTCCCGCGTCCGCGCGTCCGGCGTGACCGCGCTCAACCGGACCGGGAACACCGGGCGGGCCGCCGCCTTCCTCACCGACCGCTCGGGGCTCGTCCGCGCCTGCGCCCGCTGGGTGCTGCGGCGGCACGGGATCGACCCGCTGCCGCTCTACCGTGCCGCGTGCGCGTCCGCGGACGTCTCCCCAGGCGCGCCCGCCGGGCTGGGCGAGTGCGGCACGCGGGCGGACGCCGGCCTGCTGCGGCCGCTGCTGGCGCACCCGATGCCGCGCGTGCGGGCCCGGGCTGTCGCCGGACTGCGGCAGTTCGGGGCGGACGAAGCGGAACGGCTCATGCCGCTGCTGGACGATCCGTCGGCGGCCGTGGTGCGCGAGGTCTCCGCCGCGCTCCTGCCCTCCGCCGACCGGCTCCCGGAAGCGTGGCTGCGCGAGCGCCTGCCGGCCGACCGTCCCCGCTGGGTGCGGACGGCGGCCTTCCGGCTGCTGTCCGCACACCGCCCGGTCGTCCAGCTGCGCTGCTTCCTGGAGCTGCTGGACGAGCCCGACCCCACCCTGCGCGCAGCCGCCCGCACCGCCCTCGGCGGCTGGGCCCCGTCCGACGCCCCGGCCGCCTACCGGGCCCTCCCCGACGAGGACCGCGCCCGGCTGGACGCGCTGCTCGACCGCGCCACGGCGACCGTCGGCGAGCGGAGGACGACCGTGCTGCGCTGGTACCTGCAGGCGTCCCGCTGACCCCGGATTTGGATCACGGGGCGGAACAGGATATTTTCTTTCTGCACGCCCCACCGGGAACAACCCGGAGGGAACGGGCACCGGGACGTGGCGCAGCTTGGTAGCGCACTTGACTGGGGGTCAAGGGGTCGTGGGTTCAAATCCCGCCGTCCCGACACGGTGACGAAAGGCCGCCGAGGATTCTTCCTCGGCGGCCTTTCGCGTATGCCCATGAAGGGAAGAGGGGCGCCGGACCCCGGCGCCCCTCCCCCTCACCGCTCCTTCTGCGCCAGCCGCAGCAGGTGGTCCGCCAGCGCCTGGCCCCCGTTCGGATCGCGGCTGATCAGCAGGAGCGTGTCGTCGCCCGCGATCGTGCCGATGATCTCGTGGACGCCCGCCTGGTCGATGGCAGAGGCGAAGAACTGGGCCGCGCCCGGTGGGGTGCGCAGGACGACCAGGTTGGCGGAGGCCTCGGCCGAGATGAGAAGTTCGGCGGCCAGGCGGCCCATGCGGGCCTCCGAGGCGGATTCGCCGAGGGGGGCGCGGGGGGTGCGGTCGCCGCCCTCGGAGGGGACCGCGTAGATCAGCTCGCCGCCGGTGTTGCGGATCTTGACCGCGCCCAGCTCGTCGAGGTCGCGCGAGAGCGTGGCCTGGGTGACGGAGAGGCCGTCGTCGGCGAGCAGCTTGGCCAGCTGGCTCTGCGAGCGCACCGGCTGCCGGCCGAGGATGTCGACGATCCTGCGGTGGCGTGCGGTGCGGGTCTGCGGCACGGCCGGTCCGCCGCCGGCGTGGAACGGCTCGGTCTCCTGCGCCTCGGGCATCTTTACGTCAGTCTCCGGATCATCGTCGTTCCTCCACGGCGTCCAGGACGCCGGGCAGGGCCTGGAGGAACGTCTCCACGTCATCCTCGGTGATGATCAGCGGAGGTGCGAGGCGCACCACGTCGGGTGCGACCGCGTTCACCAGGAGGCCGGCTTCCTGTGCAGCCTGCTGCACCGTCGGTGCGAGGGGCTTGGACAGGACAATACCCAGCAGCAGGCCCGCACCACGGACGTGGTCGACGAGCGGGTGGTGGAGCGCAGCGATCCCGTCACGCAGCAGGGCGCCCGTGTGCTTGACGCGGTCCAGGATCCCGTCCGTCTCCAGGGTGTCGAGGACGGCCAGGGCGGCCGCGCAGGCGACCGGGTTCCCGCCGAAGGTCGAGCCGTGCTGACCGGCCGTCAGCAGGTCGGCCGCGGTGCCGAAGGCGACGGTGGCGCCGATGGGCAGTCCGCCGCCCAGCCCCTTGGCAAGGGTGATCACATCCGGTTCGATCCCGTGCGCAAGGTGGTCGAACCAGTATCCGGTACGGCCGATACCTGTCTGGATCTCGTCCAGGACGAGCAGGGTCCCCGTGGCCCGGGTGATCTCGCGGGCGGCCGCCAGATAGCCGGGCGGCGGGACGACGACGCCGTTCTCGCCCTGCACCGGTTCCAGGACCACCAGCGCGGTCTCCGTCGTGACCGCTGCGCGCAGCGCCTCGGCGTCGCCGAACGGGACGTGGGTGACGTCCCCCGGCAGCGGCAGGAACGGCTCCTGCTTCGTGGGCTGGCCGGTCAGGGCGAGGGCGCCCATGGTGCGGCCGTGGAAGCCTCCGGCGGCCGAGACCATGTGCGTCCGGCCCGTGCGTCGCCCGATCTTGAACGCCGCCTCGACCGCCTCCGCACCGGAGTTGGAGAAGTAGACGCGCCCGGGACGGCCCGCGAGGGCGAGCAGCCGCTCGGCGAGGGCGACGGTGGGCTCGGCGGTGAAGAGGTTGGAGACGTGGCCGAGGGTCGCGATCTGCTCGGTCACCGCGCGGACGACCGCGGGGTGCGCATGGCCGAGGGCGTTGACGGCGATGCCGCCCACGAAGTCGAGGTAGCGCTTGCCGTCGGCGTCCCACACCGCCGGGCCCTCGCCGCGCACGAGGGGGATGCGCGGGGTGCCGTAGTTGCCCATCAGGGCACCCTGCCAGCGCCGGGTGAGCTCGTCGTTGGTCACACCTGCACCAGTCACACCTGCATCGGTCACGCCTGCCCCTCCTCCGGGTCCGGCACGACCATCGTGCCGATGCCTTCATCCGTAAAAATCTCCAGCAGGATCGAGTGCTGGACCCGTCCGTCTATCACCCGCGCGGTGGTGACGCCGTTGCGGACCGCATGCAGGCACCCCTGCATCTTGGGCACCATGCCGCTGGCCAGCTGCGGCAGCAGTTCCTCCAGCTCGCTCGCGGTGAGCCGGCTGATGACCTCGTCGCTGTGCGGCCAGTCCTCGTACAGGCCCTCCACGTCCGTGAGGACCATCAGCGTCTCCGCCCCCAGCGCGGCGGCGAGGGCGGCCGCGGCCGTGTCGGCGTTGACGTTGTAGACGTGACCGTCGTCGGCGCTGCGGGCGACGGAGGAGACGACGGGGATCCGGCCGTCGTCCAGCAGCGCCTGCACGGCGCCCGTGTCGATGTCGGTGATCTCGCCGACGCGGCCGATGTCGACGCGTTCGCCGTCGACCTCCGCGTAGTGCTTGACCGCGGTCATGGTCCGGGCGTCCTCGCCGGTGAGGCCGACGGCCAGCGGACCGTGCTGGTTGAGCAGCCCGACCAGCTCGCGCTGGACCTGTCCGGCGAGCACCATGCGCACGACGTCCATGGCCTCGGGCGTGGTCACCCGCAGCCCGGCCTTGAACTCCGACTCCAGGCCCATCCGTTCCAGGGCGGCGCTGATCTGCGGGCCGCCGCCGTGCACGACGACCGGGCGCAGCCCGGCGTGCCGGAGGAAGACGACGTCCTTCGCGAAGGCGGCCTTGAGCTCGTCGTCGACCATGGCGTTGCCGCCGAACTTGATGACGACGGTCTTGCCGTGATGGCTCGTCAGCCAGGGCAGCGCCTCGACGAGGGTCTGCGCCTTGGGGAGTGCGGTGTGCTTGCGGGTCGGGGTGCTCATGAGGAGTACGCGCTGTTCTCGTGGACGTAGTCGGCGGTCAGGTCGTTGGCCCAGATCACGGCGGACTCGGTGCCCTCGGCGAGGTCGGCGGTGATGCGGACCTCGCGGTAGCGCATGTCCACCAGCTCCCGGTCCTCGCCGACCGAGCCGTTCTTGCAGACCCAGACGTCGTTGATGGCCACGTTGAGCCTGTCGGGGTCGAAGGCGGCGGAGGTGGTGCCGATGGCGGAGAGCACCCGGCCCCAGTTGGGGTCCTCGCCGTGGATGGCGCACTTGAGGAGGTTGTTGCGGGCGATGGACCGGCCCACCTCGACGGCGTCGTCCTCGGTGGCCGCGCCGACGACCTCGATGCGGATGTCCTTGCTGGCGCCCTCCGCGTCCCCGATGAGCTGGCGGGCCAGGTCGTCGCAGACGGTCCGTACGGCCTCGGCGAAGGCCGCCGGGTCCGGGGCGATGCCGGAGGCGCCCGAGGAGAGCAGCAGCACGGTGTCGTTGGTGGACATGCAGCCGTCGGAGTCGACCCGGTCGAAGGTGGTGCGGGTGGCGGTGCGCAGCGCCTCGTCCAGGCCGGCGGCGTCGACGTCGGCGTCGGTGGTCAGCACGACGAGCATCGTGGCCAGGCCCGGGGCGAGCATGCCGGCACCCTTGGCCATGCCGCCCACCGTCCATCCCTCGCCCTGGGCGAAGGCGGTCTTGTGGACGGTGTCGGTGGTCTTGATGGCGATGGCCGCCTTCTCACCGCCGTGCGGGGACAGCGCGGCGGTGGCCTTTTCGATGCCGGGCAGCAGCTTGTCCATCGGCAGCCGGACGCCGATCAGGCCGGTGGAGGCGACAGCGATCTCGCCTGCGTTGTGGCCGAGCACTTCGGCGGCCTTCTCCGCGGTGGCGTGCGTGTCCTGGAAGCCCGCCGGGCCGGTGCAGGCGTTGGCACCGCCGGAGTTGAGGACGACGGCGGAGACCTCGCCGCCCTTGAGGACCTGCTGGGACCACAGGACGGGCGCGGCCTTGACGCGGTTGGCGGTGAAGACGCCGGCGGCGGACCGGCGGGGGCCCTCGTTCACCACCAGGGCCAGGTCGGGGCTGCCGCTCTCCTTGATCCCGGCGGCGATGCCCGCCGCCGTGAATCCCTGTGCTGCGGTGACGCTCACTGCATCTCCTTGTCGGCCTTCTGGGGGGACGGGTCCCGGTGAACGGCACGCCGGGGGCGGGCCGGGGGCTCGCACGGCGCCAGCCGCGCGAGGACGGTGGCGACGATCTTGCGCACGCTCATGGCGCCACCCCCGTGGCCGGCAGGCCCAGGTCCTCGGGGAGGCCGAGGGCGAGGTTCATGCTCTGCACGGCGCCGCCCGCGGTGCCCTTGGTGAGGTTGTCGATCGCGCTCACCACGACGATGCGGGACGCGTCCTCGTCGAGGACGGTCTGCACCAGGGCGGTGTTGGAGCCGACGACGGAGCCGGTGGCCGGCCACTGGCCCGCGGGCAGCAGGCGGACGAACGGCTCGCCCTCGAAGGCCTTCTCGTACGCCGCGCGCAGGGTCTCGGCGGTCACGCCCGGGCGGGCCTTGGCGCTGCAGGTGGCGAGGATGCCGCGGGGCATGGGCGCCAGGGTGGGGGTGAAGGAGACGCCGACCCGCTCCCCCGCGACGGCGGAGAGGTTCTGGATCATCTCGGGGATGTGCCGGTGGCCGCCGCCGACGCCGTACGGGCTCATCGAGCCCATGACCTCGCTGCCCAGCAGGTGCGGCTTGGCCGCCTTGCCCGCGCCGGACGTGCCGGAGGCGGCGACGACCACGGCCTCGGGCTCGGCGAGCCCGGCCGCGTACGCGGGGAAGAGCGCGAGCGAGACGGCGGTCGGGTAGCAGCCGGGCACGGCGATCCGGCGGGCACCGCGCAACGCCTCGCGCGCACCGGGCAGTTCGGGCAGGCCGTACGGCCAGGTGCCGGCGTGCGGGGAGCCGTAGAAGCGTTCCCACTGCGCCGCGTCGGTGAGCCGGAAGTCCGCGCCGCAGTCGACGACCAGCGTCTCGTCGCCGAGTTCCGCGGCGACGGCGGCGGACTGCCCGTGGGGCAGGGCGAGGAAGACGACGTCGTGCCCGGCGAGCGCGGCGGTCGTGGTGGGCTCCAGCACCCGGTCCGCCAGCGGCGACAGGTGCGGCTGCAGGGCCCCGAGGGGCTGCCCGGCGTTGGAGTTCCCGGTCAGGGCGCCGATGCGGACGCCGGGGTGCGCGAGGAGCAGGCGCAGTACCTCGCCGCCTGCATATCCGCTCGCTCCGGCCACTGCCGCGCGTATCGCCATGGGTCCGTCCCTCCTCCTTGGTTGGCATGACTATACGGAGAGCTGCACGTTTATGCAATACCCGGAATAAGTGTGCGAACGAGCCGACGTCGATGGCCGAACCCTCCAAATCCCGGAAGCCGGACTCCGTGGGCTGCGGCATGCTGCGACGGCGAATCCCCTGACAGAGTCGCTGGCGAGGCGATCTCCCCGCACCGCAGTGCAAGGGCGGGGAGTTGTATCTCCACAACAAAGGGGGTTCACCGTGAATGCTGTGAAGGACGTGGTCGTCACCGGGCTCGGAGCCACGACGCCGCTGGGCGGGGACGTCGCCTCGACCTGGGCCGGGATGCTGGCCGGGGAGTCGGGGATCCGCGCGATCGAGGAGGACTGGGCGCAGCGGCTGCCCGTCCGGATCGCGGGGCGGCTGAAGACCGAGCCGACCGAGGTGCTGGACCGGGTGCAGGCCCGCCGCATGGACCGCTGCGAGCAGATCGCGCTCGTCGCCGCGCGCGAGGCGTGGGCGGACGCGGGGCGCCCGGAGGTCGACCCCGAGCGGCTGGCCGTGGTGATCGGCACGGGCACCGGGGGCGCGCTGACCCTGCTCGGCCAGGACGACGTCCTGGAGGCCTCGGGGGTGCGGAAGGTGTCCCCGCACACCGTTCCCATGCTGATGGCGAACGGTCCCGCGGCCTGGGTCAGCATCGATCTCGGGGCGCGGGGCGGCGCCCGCACGCCGGTGAGCGCGTGCGCGTCCGGGGCCGAGGCGATCGCCATGGGCCTGGACCTGATCCGCCTCGGGCGGGCGGACGTGGTGGTGGCGGGCGGCACCGAGGCCTGCATCCATCCGCTGCCGATGGCCGGCTTCGCCCAGGCCAAGGCGCACTCGACGCGCAACGACGAACCGGGGCGGGCCTCGCGGCCCTTCGACGTGGACCGGGACGGGTTCGTCATCGGCGAGGGCGCCGTGGTGGTCGTCCTCGAACGGGCCGGGTTCGCCGCGGCCCGGGCCGCGCGGGCGCATGCGGGGCTGGCCGGGGCCGGGGTGACGTCGGACGCGTTCCACATCACCGCGGCGCATCCCGAGGGGCAGGTGCGGGCGATGCGGAGCGCGTTGGAGAGTGCGGGGGTCTCCCCGCGCGAGGTCGGGGTGGTGCATGCGCATGCGACGTCCACGCCGAAGGGGGACCTGGTGGAGGCCGAGTCGGTGGCGGAGGCGGTCGGGCCGCACGCGGCCGTGACCGCGACGAAGTCGATGACGGGGCACCTGTTCGGGGCGGCGGGGGCCGTGGGGGCGCTGGCGGCGATTCTGGCGGTGCGGGACGGGGTGGTTCCGGCGGTGCGGAATCTTGAGGTGCTGGATCCCGAGGTGAAGCTGGACGTGGTGGCCGGGGGGCCGCGGCGGGGACGGTACGAGGCTGCGGTGGCCAACGCCTTCGGGTTCGGCGGGCACAACGCGTCGCTGGTGTTCACGCGGGTGGGGTAGGCGCCTTCGTAGCGGACCTTTTCCAGCATGTGCTCGTACGCCCTGTCGTAGGGCTGCTGGAGCGGTGCCCTGTGGTCGGACATCACTGCGGTGGTTGCCTTTCTGTCACCAGGTCGTGGTGGCCGGTGTGCGGTCACCGGGGGTGGGTGGTCAGGTGGGCTGGGGGCGGCCGAAGAGGAGGTCGTAGCCCGCGGGGAGCTGAAGCAGGATCTCCTTGAGGAGGTCGTCGCCGGTGGCGTCGGCGACCGTGGACAGGACGGCGCTGACGTCCCAGGCCGCGGTCTGCTCGGTGGCGCCCTCGATCCAGGCCGCGGTCGCCCGCACGAACCGCTCCGGGGGCAGCGGCTCGGCGCTCTGCAGCGGATTGAGCAGGATCAGGGCGAAGCCCTCCGGCAGACGCGCCGCCAGCCGGGCACGGACCTCGCCGACCAGGTGCGCGCCCAGCAGGGCGAGCACCACGCGGGCCGCGCGTTCGGCTTCCTGCGGGGTCTCGTATTCGCCGCGTTCCTTCACATGGTCGAGGAACGCTTCGCGTCGCACTGTCACGTCGGACGCCCCCTTCCTCGGGTCCACGGGGGCGCGGAGGACGGGCCGGGGGGAGATCAGATACCCGTCCTCCGCCGCTGTTCAGCCCTTATCGGGTCCGGCTCAGCCGGAGATCTCCTTGTGGCCGGTTCCGACGCCGATGGCGATCTTGCGGGGCTTGGCGCGCTCGGCGATCGGGATGCGCAGGGTGAGCACGCCTGCGTCGTAGTCGGCCTGGATGTGCTCGGTGTCCAGGGTGTCGGCCAGCACGATCTGGCGGGAGAAGACGCCCAGCGGCCGTTCCGACAGCTCCATCTGCACGCCGTCGGCCTTCGTTACGGGCCGGCGCTCCGCCTTGACGGTGAGCATGTTGCGTTCGACGTCGATGTCGATCGCGTCCGCGCTGACGCCGGGGATGTCGAAGGCCACCACGTACTGGTCGCCCTCGCGGTAGGCGTCCATCGGCATCGGGGACGGCCTGGACCAGGTGCCCGGTCCCATCAGCTGCTGGGCCAGACGGTCCAGCTCACGGAAGGGGTCAGTGCGCATCAACATCGGAAAACACCTCCAGAGGTTCGGGCAGTTGCTGCCAATGCGCCTCACTGAAACCGTTGTAACATGTCATCCGATGGATGACAAACATGGTGTCGTCCAAAGGATGACTGCCTGAGGGAGGTGCCCATGACCCCGGCCGACCAGCCGGCACCGTCCGACGCCGACACGCCCAGCCCGGCGTCGTTCCTCGCCGCCGCGGCAGCCCTGCACGCCATAGACGACGCCCTGCATGCCGCCCGGCGTGAGGCCGCCGGGACTGCCGAGACCCACGACATCGGCCCGGAGCAGGCCCTGGCCTCGCTCCTGCTGCTGCGGCAGGTTCGCGAGCAGCTCGCCGGATGGGAAACCGGCCTGATCGAAACCGCCCGCCACGCGGGTGCCAGCTGGGCCGACCTCGCCCACCCCCTCGGCGTCGCCAGCCGCCAGGCCGCCGAACGCCGCTACCTGCGCGGCCGTCCCGGCCCCGCAGGAACCACCGGCGAACAGCGCGTGCAGGCCACCCGCGAACGCCGTGCCGCCGAACGCACCACCGCCACTTGGGCCCGTTGCAACGCGGCCGACCTGCGCCGCATCGCCGGCCAGATCACCGCCCTCACCGACCTGCCCGCCGCGGCCCGCAACCCGCTCATCCAGCTCCACGCGGCCCTCGCCCACGACGACCCCGCCGACCTCATCCACCCCCTCATCGCCACCCGCCCCCACCTCACCCCCGACCATCCCGGCCTCGCTGCCCAGCTCGATGCCCTGACGAACCCCGCCACGAACCCGGCGGCCTCTCAGCCGAACCGAGATGCGGGACCGACCGTGTGATCAGGCGGCTTCCGATATCGCGTAGCCGTGGGCGACGTCGCGCCGTTCGACGGGGCGGGCCGTGCGACGGGTGAGCCGCCGGGTCATGAGCATGATCGCCGCAAAGGTGATCAGTGCTTCGCTCATCTCGGGCAGGCGTTCGTGGTCACGGCAGTGGCGGCGGGCCCTCATGATCCACGACCAGCCCCGTTCCGCGGCCCACCTGCGCGGGAGCACAACGAAGCCCTTGGCGTCCGGTGGGCGGCGCACCGTCTTGATGGTGACGTCGAGGTACTTCTTCGCCCAGTCCACCAGTCCGTTCTTGGCGTAGGCGGAGTCGGCCCAGACGATGGCGATCTCCGGGTGCAGCAGGGCGAGCCGGAACAGCAACTCCCGCGCCACCAGGGAGTCTTGTGCATCGGCAGGGGTGACCATGACGAGCAGGACGAGACTGCGATGGCCGCAGATCATGTGCCGTTTCCTCCCATTGATCAGCTTCCCGCCGTCCCACCCGCGCGTTGCCCTGCTGACGGCCTCGGACGCTTTGACGGACTGGGAATCGACGATGACCGAGGCGGTCTGGGTGTCTTGCCCGCGGCGAGGCGGATGCGGCGGCGGAGCTGGTCGCGGATTTTGAAGTGCGTGTCCCGCTCGGTCTCCACCAGGAGTTTCGACTCCGCCACGAGTTCGTCGTAGCGCTCCTGGGTCACCTTGCCGATCATGGCGGGCATCGCCCTCACCACCCGGCGCGGGCCCGGGGAGCGGCAGAGGTGCCGGCGACAGGGCCAGGCCCGCGATACGGCTCAGCGTCAACCCGCCGCGAGATCGTCCGCCAGCACCGACCGGAACTGACCGAACGGAACCCGAACGGACACCCGGGCCGTTCGCTCAAGCGTCAATTCCGCGCTTCGGCGAACGCTTTCCTTCGCGCGTACGAAGCCCGGCCGCGGCACTTCGCCGAGCAGTACACCGCGTTGCTGCGGTGATCCACTTCTGACGGGCGGGGCCCGGGTGCTGCCGCCCCCCGGCACCGGGCAGAATCAGCGCCGAACCATGGCAGGGCGGGACCGGGCCGCACCGCCCACCACCGCACCGCCCGCCCCCGGGTGCATCCGCACCGCCCCCAGCATCGCCCCCACCGACACCACCGCCAGCAGGCAGAACGCCACCGCGTACGCCGAATCCGGCCGCACCCACTCCCCCGCGCGAAGGGCCACCGTGGCGGCCGCCACGCCCAGGCCGGCCGCGGCCTGCTGGGCCGTGGACTGGAGGGTGTTCGCGTGGCCCATCCGCTCCTGCGGGACGTCCGCGAAGGCGATGACCTGGTAGCCCGTCAGCCCCAGCGAGCGGGCCGCACCGCTCACCACCGTCAGCACGATGATCACTGCCATCGGCGTGCCGGCGGTGAGGAACCCGCAGAGGGCCGTCGTCGCGACGACACCCACCGTGGCCGTCACCAACAGTGGCCGGAAGCCGAACCGTTGGAGCAGCCGGGTCGTCGCCGGCTTGATGCCGATGTTGCCGACGAAGACGAACAGCACGACCGTGCCCGACTTCACCGCGCTCCAGCCGAAGGCCTCCTGGAAGAGCAGCGGCAGCAGGAACGGCACCGCCGCCACCGTGATCCAGAACAGGGAGCCGCCGGTCACCGACTCCCGGAAGGACGGGATCCGCAGGGTGCGCAGGTCGACCAGCGGGTGGGCGGTGCGCAGCAGGTGCCGTGCCGCAGCGCCCAGCAACGCCACGGACAGTGCGCCGAAGACGGCCACCGGCGCCCACTGCGCGTGCGGCTCGGACAGCAGGTGTGCCGTCCAGGTCAGTGCGCCCAGGCCCGTGGAGGTCAGCAGGACGCCGGTCCGGTCCAGCGGCGGCGGGGCCGCGGCGCCCGGCCCGTCGTCGATCAGGCGCCACGCGACGGCGAACGCCACGGCTCCCAGCGGGAGGTTGACCAGGAACATCCAGGGCCAGCTCGCATACGTGGTGATCAGCCCGCCCAGCAGCGGCGCGATCACCGGTGCCACCAGGGCGGGCCAGACGACGTACGAGATCAGCCGGGGTATGTCGGGCTTCTCCGCCCCGGACACCACCATCAGCCGCCCCACCGGCACCATCATCGCGCCCCCGGCGCCCTGCAGGACCCGCATGGCGACCAGCCAGCCGAGGCTCGGGCTCAGCGCGCAGGCCAGCGAGGAGACGGTGAAGACGGCGATGGCCGCGAGGAAGACGCGGCGGGGCCCGAAGCGGGCGGCCAGCCACCCGCTGAGCGGTATCAGGACCGCCAGCGTGACCAGATAGGCCGTCACCACCAGGCCGATCGCCGTCGGGGCGACGCCCAGTGCGGCACCCATCCGGGGTGCGGCGGTCGACACGATCGTGCCGTCGAGGTTCTCCATGAAGAAACATCCCGCGACCAGGAGCGCGGTGTTGCGGTGTTTTCTGTCGATCACCCGTTCATGGTGTGCGGCACCGACCCTTGACCACAAGTTCCGAATCGGAACAGTAGAGTTGCATCCCATGCAACTCCCCGACATGAACCTGCTCCCCGCCCTCCACGCCCTGCTCCGCGAGGGCAGCGTCACCGGCGCCGCCGCCGAGATGCACGTCTCCGCCTCCGCCATGAGCCGCACCCTGGGGCGGCTGCGCCGCGTGGTCGGGGATCCCCTGCTGGTGCCCTCGGGGCGCGGGCTGACGCTCACCCCGCGGGCGCTGGAGCTGCGGCCGCAGGTCGAGGCGGCGCTCCTCGGGGCGCTGGCCGCGCTGCAACCGCCGCAGCCCGTCGACATCGCCACCGTGGAGCGGGAGTTCACGCTGCGGACCAACGACGGGCTGGCCGTCGTCCTCGGTCCCGCGCTCACCGAGCGCATCGCGCAGGAGGCGCCCGGCATCCGGCTGCGGATCCTGCCCGAGGGCGACGAGGATCTCGCGGATCTGCGCGACCGCATCGACCTGGACATCAGCGCCCTGCCCGCTCTCCCCCACGACGTGCGCAGCAGCCCGCTCTCCCGGCACCGTCACGTCGCGGTCTTCCGCACCGGCGCCGCGCATGCGGACGAGCCGCTGACCGTCGAGCGCTTCGCCGCGATCCCGCACATCACCGTCTCCCGGCGCGGCAGAGCCCACAGCATCGTCGACGAGCGGCTGGCCGAACTCGGCCTGACCCGCCGGGTCCTGGTCACCGCGCCGTCCTTCGTCACGGCCTGCTTCCTCGTGCTGCAGTCCGACGCCCTGGCCCTGCTGCCGGAGGCGGTGGCCGTCCGGGCGGCCGGGGTGATGCCGCTGCGGGTGCGGGAGATCCCGCTGCCCCTGCCGCCGGTCGACACCGGCATGGCCTGGCACGTCCGCGTCGACGCCGACCCCGCCCACCGGTGGCTGCGGGCCGCGGTGGCCCGGATCGTGGCGCAGGAGGAGGAGAGCCTCGACTGAGGCCGGTCAACTGAGGCCGGTCAACCCAGGGCGGTCCGCAGCCGGTTCACCCCCTCCGCCAGCTCCGCCGTGCCCGCCACGCCCGCGAAGCTCAGCCGGACGTGCGGCGCGGGCGGCTCGGCGGAGTAGTACGGGCGGCCGGGGGCGACGGCGACGCCGGCCCGCAGGGCGGCTGCGGCCAGGGCGTGTTCGTCCGTGCCGTCTGGGAGGCGCGCCCAGAGGTGGAAGCCGCCGGGCGGCACGAAGTCCACGGCGGTCTCCGGGAGTTCCCGGTGCAGGGCGGCGAGCAGCGCGTCGCGGCGGGTGCGCAGCGCGGCGGCGACGGCGCGCCGGTGGCGGGGCCAGGCGGGCGAGCCGACGAGTTCGAGGGCGGCCTCCTGGAGCGGGCGGGGCACGAAGAAGCTGTCGACGACCTGGATCGCCCGCAGCCGGTCGAGGACCGGGCCCCGGGCGGCGAGGGCGCCCACCCGCAGGCTGGGCGAGGTGAACTTGGTGAGCGAGCAGACGTGGACGACGATGCCGTCGGGGTCGTCGGCGGCGAGCGCGGGCGGCAGCGGCGGGGCGTCCTCGTGGGCCAGGCGGCGCGCGAAGTCGTCCTCGACGACGAACGCCCCGGCCTCGCGGGCCACCCGCAGGACCTCCTGCCGCCGCTCGGGGGCCAGCACGGCGCCGGTCGGGTTGGCGAAGAGCGGCTGGCAGACGAACACCCGGGCGCCGCTGGCCCGGAACGCCCGCTCCAGCAGGTCGGTCCGCACGCCCCGGTCGTCGGCCGGTACGGGCACGGGGCGCAGCCCGGAGGCGCGGGCGGCGGCGAGCATGCCGGGGTAGGTGGGGGATTCGACGAGCACGGGTGCGCCGGGCGGGGCCAGGGCGCGCAGGGCGACGGCGAGGGCGCTCTGGCCGCCCGCGGTGATCAGGACGTCGGAGGGGGCGAGGGTGCCGGAGGGGCCGCCGATCTCGCGGGCGAACCAGGCGCGCAGCTCGCCGACTCCCTCGACGGGCGGGCGTCCCCATGCCCCGGGGCGGCGCCCGGCCCGGCCGAGGGCGGCGGCCAGGGCGCGCTCGGGCTGCAGGACGGGGTGGAGGTAACCGCCGTTCAACTCGATGACGCCGGGCGGCGGTTCGGCGAGGGTGTCGAGCACGCCGGAGGCGTCCACGGAGCGGGGGACCGCCTCCTCGCCGGTCTCCGCGCTGAGGGCGATCTGCTGCCAGGAGGTGTCGCCGCTCCGGGCGGGCCGGCCGGTCCGTTCCGCCCGGAAGGCGCCGGCGCCGGGCCGGGTGACCACCAGACCCTCGGCGGCCAGGGCGGCCAGGGCGCGGGTGACGGTGACGGGGCTGGCCCGGAAGCGTTCGACGAGGGCCCGGCTGGACGGCAGCTTCTCACCCGGCGAGTAGCGGTCGAGCTCGACGCGGAGAGTGCCAGCCAGTTTTGCCACGCTGTTAGGCTCACTCATGACAGCACAAGATAGCGCTATCGACAGAAGAACGATAGCAGTGAACGGGGGAACGTTGCTGGCCGCGCTCGGCGTGGTGGCGTTCTCGCTGACCTTCCCGGCGACCGCCTGGGCCCTGGAGGGGTTCGGGCCCTGGTCGGTGACCGCGTGCCGGATGACCCTGGCCGGACTGACGGCGCTCGGCGCCCTCCTGGCGCTGCGCGCGCGGGTGCCCCCGCGCCGCCACTGGGGCGGGCTGTGCATCGTGGCGGGCGGTGTCGTCGTCGGCTTCCCGCTGCTGACCACGCTGGCCCTGCAGACCTCGACGACCTCGCACGCGGCGGTGGTGGTGGGCCTGCTGCCGCTCACCACGGCGGCGTACGCAGCGGTGCGTACCCGTACCCGGCACGCGTGGACGTTCTGGGCGGCGGCGCTGGCCGGCGCGGCCGTGGTCGTCGCCTTCGCGCTGCTGCAGAGCGGCGGGGCACCCTCCCGGGGCGACCTCCTGCTCTTCGCGGCCCTGGCGGTCTGCGCCGCGGGCTACGCCGAAGGGGGCCGGCTCGCCCGGGAGATGCCGGGGTGGCAGGTCGTCGGCTGGGCGCTGGTGCTCTGCCTGCCCGTGGCCGTCGCGGGGGCGGCCGCGGCGCTGTCCGCCGAGCCGGTGCGGATCGGCCGGCACGCGGTCTCCGGACTGCTGTGGCTGGCGCTGGGCTCGCAGCTGCTGGGCATGGTCGTCTGGTACCGCGGCATGGCCGCGATCGGGGTGGCCCGGGCCAGCCAGCTGCAGCTCGCGCAGCCGCTGCTCACGCTGGTCTGGTCGGTGGCGCTGCTGGGCGAGCGGCTGTCCCCGGCGGCGCCGGCCGCCGCGGTGGGCGTGCTCGTCTGCATCGCGGTGACGCAGCGCTCACCGTAGACTTGGCAGCATTCCCACAGTGCACGTGTCCAACCTCATCGGAAGGGGCACCGTCGATGCATGCGAGCAAGGGCGACCGGCTGGTGGTGCACGGCAGGGTGGTCGGGCAGCAGGACCACACCGTCGAGATCGTCGAAGTACTGGGACCCAAGGGCAACCCGCCGTACCGGGTCCGGGACGACAAGGGGCACGAGACCATCATGTCGCCCGGACCCGACTCCGTCGTGGACCACCGCAGGGCCGCGGACAAGACCTGACAGACCCCGCGACTCACCGTGGCGGGCGCGCGCGGTGCGGGTAGTGGTCCCGCACCACGCGCGCCATCGCCCCGATGGGGTCGGAGACGACCTGCTTGGCCGAGAAGTAGACGTTCCCCTGCACCTCCGGGTGGGCCGCGTCCAGCGTGAGGTGGCGGGAGAGCTCCGCCGGGTCCTGCCAGGGCGCGGGCTGTGCGGGGTCACCGGCCCGGTAGAGGGCCTCGCCGACATAGAGGTGCACGCCCGTGCCGCGGACGGTCTCCGCCCACCAGGGCACGAGCTTCGCGTAGTCGGCGGCGCGGTTGCCGATCTCCCAGTAGACCTGCGGGACGATGTAGTCGATCCACCCCTTGCGGACCCATGAGCGGGTGTCCGCGTGCAGGTCGTCGTAGGTCTGCACCCCGGCCCGGGTGTCCGAACCCCGGGGATCCGTCGTGCGGTTGCGCCACACGGCGAACGGGCTGATGCCGAACTGCACATGCCGCTTGCGGCGTTTGATGCGCTCGCCCGTCTCCCGGACCAGCCGGTCGATGTTGTCGCGCCGCCAGGCCGCCCGGTCGGGGAAGCCCGCGCCGTAGCGCTCGTAGGCCACCGTGTCGTCGAAGGCCTGGCCGGAGACGGGGTAGGGGTAGAAGTAGTCGTCGAAGTGCACCCCGTCGAGGTCGTAGCGCCAGACGGCGTCCAGCATCGCGTCCTGGACGAAGCGGCGGACCTCGGGCAGGCCGGGGTTGTAGTAGAGCTTGCCGCCGTAGGGCAGCACCCAGTCCGGGTGCACCCGCGCGGGATGGGTCGGCACCAGCCGGCCCGGGTCGGTGTGGTTGGCCACGCGGTACGGGTTGAACCAACCGTGCAGCTCCAGGCGGCGCTTGTGCGCCTCGCGCACGGCGAAGGCCAGCGGATCCCAGCCCGGGGAGCGCCCCTGACGGCCCGTCAGGTACTCCGACCAGGGCTCGTAGCGGGACGGCCAGAAGGCGTCCGCGGTCGGACGGACCTGCAGGATCACGGCGTTGAGCCGGCGGGCCACGGCGGTGTCGAAGAGGGCGAGCAGCTCGGCCCGCTGGAGGTCCGGGGCCAGGCCGGGCCGGGAGGGCCAGTCGATGTTGGCGACGGTCGCCGTCCACATGCCGCGGAACTCCCGCTTCCGCCGGGTCTGCCCCTGAGGCTCCAGGGCCCCGGCCTCGCCGGTCGCCAGCAGGGCCGTCATGGCTCCGGCGGCTGCCACGGTGAAGCCTCTTCGGCTGATTCGCCCCATATGCACGCCTCCTTGAATGCACCCTGTCAGAACAGTCACACCGTCTGCATCAGCATGCCCACCCAGGGGCCCTCCGCACCGCCCGCTTGCGGAGGTAACGTCGTGAGCAGAGTCCGGATCAGTGCAGTGCAGGATCAGCGAAGACCGAAAGGCACGACGTGAGCGACATCGAACGCGTGGGAGTGGTGGGCTGCGGCCAGATGGGCGCCGGTATCGCGGAGGTGTGCGCCCGCGCCGGCCTGGAGGTCAAGGTCGCCGAGACCACCGGCGAGGCCCTGGAGCTCGGCCGCACCCGGCTGACCAACTCCCTCGCCAAGGCCGCCGAGCGCGGCAAGATCTCCGAGGAGGAGCGGGACGCCACCCTGGCGCGGCTGAGCTTCACCACGGACCTGGGCGAGTTCGCCGACCGCGACCTGGTCATCGAGGCGGTCGTGGAGAACGAGCAGGTGAAGACGGAGATCTTCCAGGTGCTCGACCAGGTCGTGACCCGGCCCGACGCGATCCTGGCCTCCAACACCTCCTCCATCCCGCTGGTCAGGCTCGCCGTGGCGACCTCCCGCCCCGACCAGGTCATCGGCATCCACTTCTTCAACCCGGCCCCGGTGCAGCAGCTCGTCGAGCTGATCCCGGCGCTGACCACCTCCGAGGAGACGATCAAGCGCGCCGACACCCTCGTCGGCCAGATCCTCGGCAAGCACGCCATCCGCGCCCAGGACCGCTCGGGCTTCGTCGTCAACGCCCTGCTCATCCCCTATCTGCTGTCCGCGATCCGGATGTTCGAGTCGGGCATCGCCAGCCGCGAGGACATCGACAACGGTATGGAGCTCGGCTGCGCCCACCCCATGGGCCCGCTCAAGCTCTCCGACCTGATCGGCCTGGACACCGTCGCCTCGGTGGCCGACAGCATGTACGCCGAGTACAAGGAGCCGCTGTACGCCGCTCCCCCGCTGCTGCAGCGCATGGTCGACGCGGGCCGTCTGGGCCGCAAGACCGGTTCGGGCTTCTACACCTACTGAGGACTCGCCGGGCCGGCGCGCGCCTTCTTCACACGGGGTGTGCGCCGCTGACCCGCGAACACCCTCCGCACACGCTCCCGCCCCGCCCCGCGAAGCGGTTGACTCGCCTCAACAGGCAAGCAACAGATTCACCTTCCGGAAGGGGTACGGACCGTGACCATCCATCCCGAGCACACGGCCGCGAAGGCGGCTGAGCTCGCGGAGCTCCGGCGCAGCTTAGATGTGGGTGTCGTCCGCATCGACGGCCGGCTCGCTCTCCTGACCCAGCGCAGCGAACAGGCGGAGCACGAACTGGAGGAGATGGCCGAGCGGCTGCGGGTCCTGGAGCACGGCCGGTGGCCCCTGCCGTCGCTGGCCGCGCTCACCGGCCTGGCCGGCCTGGCGGTCGCCGTGTGGCAGGCGTCCGGCCGATGAGCGCGGGGTGCGCGTGATCCATTCTGCGACCCCCGTGGTCCCCGTTGTCCCCGTTACCGGATCGGTCAGCCGAGCCGGATGTGGTGCAGCAGGAGCAGGGCCGCCGCCATGTTGGCCGCCGGCACCTCGCCCCGGGCGATGAGGTCGGGCACCAGCTTCAGCGGCACCCACTCGCGGCGGTCCGACTCGAAGGCGTCCTCCGGGTCACCGATGTACTCCGCCTCGTCCGCCCAGTAGATGTGATGACGGGCGTCGGTGAGCCCGTTGGACGGCTCGACGGACATCAGGTGCCGCAGGGGACCCGGCCGCCACCCCGTCTCCTCCTCCATCTCCCGGGCCGCGGCGCTCGCGATGTCCTCGCCGTCGTCGACGACGCCGGCCGGCAGCTCCCAGCCCCAGTTGTCCGTGATGAAGCGGTGCCGCCACAGCAGCAGGACCTCATTGGCCGCATTGACCACCGTGGCCACGGCGACGGGCCGCAGCCGGATGAGGAAGTGGTCGAGGTGGCGGCCGTCGGGGAGTTCGACGTCCGCGAGATTGACCCGGAACCATCGGTTCTCGTAGACGGTCAGCTCCCTGAGATTCTTCCAGCGCACGTGTCTGCCACCTTCCGCCGAGGTGGCCACCTCCCCGGGGGCTGTCCTCACCAGGGTCACAAGGGCACGCGCAACGCCCCGTCGATCATCTCGGCGGCCTCGGCCGTGGCCGCGCACCCGCTTTCGATCAGGTGCTCGCGCACCGCCCGGAGCCGGTCCCGTAAGCGCTGCGACTCCATGCCTCTCGCCTGCTCGGTCATCTCCCGTGCGGTGGCCACCGCCTTGTCCGCGTCTCCCTGACGCAGCTCGATGTGCGTGAGCATGGCGAGCCGGTGGACACGGCCCCGGTCGTGCGCGGGGGTGTCGACGGCCCGGTCCGCGTGCTCACGGGCGGGTCCGAGGTCGCCGAGGCTCAACAGGGCCTCCGCCACCTGCACGTTCACCAGCCCCGGCTGCACATAGCCGGTCTCGGCGGGCTCCTGGCCGCGGTGGATGCGCTCGGCGGCGGACTCGGCGCGGCGGATGCAGGCCAGCGCCCCGGCCCCGTCCCCCAGCCGGGCATAGGACTTGGCCTGCATGGCGTAGAGATCGGCGGCAAGCGCCGGGGTGAGCTGCGGGCCCGCGGCCCGCAGCGCCGACTCGGCGAAGGCGACCGCCTGCCGGTGCTCCCCCATGAAGAGCGACTGGTTGACGAGGAGCGCTATCACATACGCCCCCAGCCCCCGGTCCCCGCTGGCCTTGGCGAGCCGCAGCGCCTGGTGGAAGTAGCGCTGGGCGAGTCCGTGCGCGTCGGAGTCGTAGGCGCAGATGCCGGCGACCGCGACCAGGCCCCCGGTGGCCCGGTGCAGCTGCCGCCCCGTGGCGTCGGAGTAGCTGCCGCGCAGCAGGGGCGCGGCCTCGGCGTTGAGGAAGCCGACGACCCTGCCGCGGGTCGCCACTCCCCCGGTCTTGCGGTACATCTGCTCGTAGTGCGCGCGGGCGGCACGCAGCATCTCGATGTCGTCCATGGAGACCCGGGTCAGCCCGCGCCGGGAGACGTCGGCGTCCTCGGGCGGGTTCTCCCACTCCCAGACCGGGATGACGGCGGGGGTGCCCGTGACGGCGGGGGCCCGCACGATGTGTTCCCGCTGCTGTTCGTCGGAGCGCCACAGGGCGGTGGCGCGCTCGACGAAGCCGGACAGCGGGGTCCCGGGCACCCGGGGGGTGCCGGGGGTGCCGAGGCCGATGTCGTCGAGGGTCAGCGCGCGGTGCAGCCGCTCGCCGAGGACCTCGCAGATCAGGTCCGGCACCTGGCCGCGCGGCCGCTGGCCCTTCAACCACCGGGCGACGGCGGTGTGTTCGTAGCGCAACGCCAGTCCCCGGGCCCGGCCCGCCGCGTTGATGTGGGCGGCCAGGCCGGCATGGGAGATGCCCGCCTCGTCGAGGACGGCGTCGAGCAGTGTGTTGGGCTCCATCCTGCCCTCCGGTGCGCTCGGTGGGATCAGCGTAGTGGGGATCCGTTCGCACGGGGTGTGAACGGGCCATCGCCGCCGGGGCGTTCAGGACCGGCCACAGGGCAGGGCCAGGGGGCGGTGCAGGTGCGGGCCGTCGTTGCCGATGGCGAGCAGGGCGAAGTCGTCGGCGAGCAGGCCGCGGGTGTGGCGCAGCAGGGCGGCCTTGACGCGCTCGACGATCGCCGCGGGCACCAGCGGGGCGCTGCGGACCGCGTCGGCAAGGGCCCCGGCGAGCGGGAAGAGCCGGCCGGCCCGGTCGCGGGCGTCCTCGGCGCCGTCCGTGTGCATGACGAGGGCCTCACCGGGCGCGAGCGGCGGCAGGGACATCAGGGGAAGCTCGGCGGGGAGCGGGAACAGCCCCAGCGGGGGCAGGGGTTCGCCGGGCTCCAGGGCGACGACCCGCACGGCGCCCTCCGGTGTGCGGGTGAGGTGGTGCGGCCAGGGGTGCCCGCAGTTGAGGGCGGCGACGTGGCCCTCCTCGCGCACCTCCAGGAGCAGGACGGTCGCGAAGTCCTCGGTCTCCGACGGGCCGGGCGGCCCGGTGCGGGCCTTCTCGCTCAGGTGCCGCTGCAGGGTGCGCTCCAAGCGGCGCAGCACGTCGGGCAGTTCGGCCTCGTCGTGCGCGGCGTCGCGGAAGGAGCCGAGCAGCGCGGCCACGGTGGCGATGGCGGGGATGCCGTGCCCGCGCACGTCGCCCATGACGAGGCGCACGCCGTGCGGGGTGGCGAGCACCTCGTAGAGGTCCCCGCCCATCAGGGCTCCCTCGCTGGCCGACAGGTGGACGCCGGCCAGGGTGATGCCGTCGATCCGGGGCGGCAGCGGGCGCAGCACGGCCAGTTGGGCGGCAGCCGCCACCTGCCGGACCTGCTCCAGCTCGCCGAGCAGCCGCAGCCCGCGGCCGCTGGTGAGATAGCTCGCGGCGACGACGGCAAGGATCGCGCAGCACGTGCCCAACCGGGCGGCGACCCCCGCCTGGGCGATGGGACCGACCGGCAGCAGCGCGAACAGCGCGCAGAGCCCTCCGAGCAGCACGCACCGGCGGCGGCCGGTGCCGGCACAGGCGATGGCGGGCGCGGCTGCGAGCAGCTGCATGAACTCGATACCGAGAGGGCTCACGAACTCCCAGGCCACCACGGCGAACACCCAGAGCCCGGGAAGTACGAACACGAAAGCCCGCCGGCACCGCAGAAGAGCCCCGGTACGGATCATTCCGTCGGTCCCCCTAGCGCAACGACGCGCATGATTCTCGCCGAACGGTTCCGGCCAGGGGAAGGTGATGTCGTCCCGACTCCACCCTATTGAGTGATATTCAGCAGGCATTGCCTGACAAGGGTGCGATATAGACGGCGCGTGGTACGGCAAAGGGCGCCCCGGAAGACCGGGGCGCCCTGGGAACCGGGGTGGCGTCAGCCGCGCAGGACCGCGCCCGTCCGCTCGACGGCCGACTGCACCGCGGCCTCACGGGCGGCCGTGGCCTCCTCGGCGGTCAGGGTGCGGTCGGAGGCGCGGAAGCGCAGCGCGTAGGCCAGCGACTTCTTCCCCTCGCCCAGCTGCTCGCCGGTGAAGACGTCGAACAGCCGCAGCGACTCCAGGAGTTCGCCCGCGCCGTCCTTCAGCGCCGCCTCGACGTCGGCCGCGGGGACCGAGGCGTCCACGACGAGCGCGACGTCCTGCGTGGCCACCGGGAACGCCGACACGTGCGGGGCCTCGACCGGACCGGTGCCCGCCCGCTCCAGGAGGTCGAGGTCGATCTCCATGGCGCAGGTGCGCTCCGGCAGGCCGAACGCCTTGGTGACGCGCGGGTGGAGCTCACCGGCGTTGCCGACGAGCGTCTCCGCGCCGTCCACCACGGCGAACAGCGCGGCGCAGCGGCCCGGGTGGAACGGCGCCGTCTGGTCCTGGCGGACGATCAGCTCGACGCCGGCCTCGCGGGCGACCGTGCGGCCCGCCTCGACGGCGTCCGCCCAGTCGGCCGGGTGGCCCTTGCCCCACCAGCCGGCCTGCTCGCGGGCACCGGCCAGGACGACGGCCGCACGGCGCGGCTGCCGGGGCAGCGCAGCGTCGAGCGAGGCGATCTCCTCGTCGGTCGGGCGGCGGTCGATCGGCAGGCGGGCCGGGGTGACCTCGTTGCCGGTGGACAGGAAGACCAGGCCCGTCTCGAAGAGCGCCAGGTCGTGCTCACCGCGGCCGTCGTTGCGGCGCAGGGCGGCGAACAGCCCCGGCAGCATCGTCGTGCGCAGGGCGGGCTCGGTGTCCGAGAGCGGGTTGGCCACGCGCACCACGGTGCGGCGCGCGTCGTCCGCCTCCAGGCCCAGGTGGTCCAGCGCCTCCTCCCCGATGAAGGGGTAGTTGAGCACCTCGGTGTACCCGGCACCGGCCAGCGCCCGGCCCACCCGGCGGTGCAGGCGCTGACGACCGGTCAGGCCTCGCCCGGCGGGCGGCTGCGGGAGGGTGGCGGGCAGGTTTTCGTAACCTTCCAGCCGGATGACCTCTTCGGCCAGGTCGTTCGGGTCGGTGAGGTCGGGCCGCCAGCTGGGGACGGTCACGATCAGCTCGTCCTGCCCGTAGACGTCGCAGCCGACCTGCTGGAGGCGGCGGACGACGGTCTCCCGGCCGTACGCGACGCCGGCCACGCGGTCAGGGTGGTCGGCACGGATGGCGATCGTGCGGGGCGCGCTCGGCGCGGTGATCTCGGTGACGCCGGCCTCGGCCGTGGCACCGGCCAGCAGCACCAGCAGGTCGACGGTGCGCTGGGCCGCGGCGGACGCGGCCTGCGGGTCGACGCCGCGCTCGAAGCGCTTGGACGCCTCGGAGGTCAGCTTGTGACGCCGGGCGGTACGGGCGATCGGCACCGGGTCGAAGTGCGCCGCCTCGACGACGACCTCGGACGAGCTCTGCGCCGCCCCGTGGTCCGAGATCTCGGTTTCGGCGCCGCCCATGACGCCCGCGAGGCCGATGGGGCCGCGGTTGTCGGTGATGACCAGGTCCTCGACGTCGAGGACGCGCTTGGCCCCGTCGAGCGTGGTGAGCTTCTCGCCGGGCTGCGCACGGCGCACGCCGATCGGGCCGTCCAGGAGCGAACGGTCGTAGGCGTGCAGCGGCTGGCCGAGCTCGAGCATCACGTAGTTGGTGATGTCGACCGTCAGCGAGACCGGGCGCATGCCGGCCTTCTGCAGCCGGCGCTGCAGCCAGAGCGGCGAACGGGCCTCGGCGTCGATGCCGGTGACCGTGCGCGCGGTGAAGCGGCTGCAGCCGACCGGGTCGGCGATCTGCACCGGGTAGCCGTGGGCGTTGGGCGCCGGGACGTCCAGCAGGGCCGGGTCGCGCAGCGGCAGGCCGTAGGCGATGGCGGCCTCGCGGGCGATGCCGCGCATCGACAGGCAGTAGCCGCGGTCGGGGGTGACCGCGATGTCGAGGACCTCGTCGACGAGCTGGAGCAGCTCGATCGCGTCGGTGCCGACCTCGTGCTCCGGCGGGAGCACGACGATGCCGTCGTGGTCGTCGCCGATGCCCAGCTCGCGGGACGAGCAGATCATGCCCTCGGAGACCTTGCCGTAGGTCTTGCGGGCGGAGATGTGGAAGTCGCCGGGCAGCACGGCACCGGGGAGGACGACGACGACCTTGTCGCCGACGGCGAAGTTGGTGGCACCGCAGATGATGTTCTGCGGCTCGCCCGTGCCGTTGGCCCGGCCGACGTCGACCTGGCAGTAGCGGATGGGCTTCTTGAAGTCCTCGAGCGTCTCGATGGCCAGCACCTTGCCGACCACCAGCGGGCCGGTGAGGTCGCCGCCGAGCTGCTCGACGCGCTCGACCTCGAGGCCCGCGGCGATGAGCTTGGCCTGCACGTCGCGGCCGGTCTCACCGGCCGGCAGGTCGACGTATTCCCGCAGCCAGGAAAGCGGGGCGCGCATCAGATCTCCATCCCGAACGGCCGGGTGAAGCGGACGTCACCCTCGACCATGTCTCGCATGTCCTCGACGTTGTGGCGGAACATCAGCAGTCGCTCGATGCCGAAGCCGAACGCGAAGCCGCTGTACTTCTCCGGGTCGATGCCCGCAGCGGTCAGCACCCGCGGGTTGACCATGCCGCAGCCGCCCAGCTCGATCCAGCCCTCGCTGGAGCAGGTGCGGCAGGGGCGCTCGGGGTCGCCCGCCGAGGCGCCGCGGCACACGTAGCACTGCATGTCCAGCTCGGCGGACGGCTCGGTGAACGGGAAGTAGTTGGGACGCAGCCGGGTCGTCAGGCCCTCGCCGAACAGGGAGCGCACCATGTGCTCGATGGTGCCCTTGAGGTCGGCCATGGTCAGGCCCTCGTCGATGGCGAGGAGCTCGACCTGGTTGAAGACCGGCGTGTGCGTCGCGTCGAGCTCGTCCATGCGGTAGACGCGGCCCGGGCAGATCACATAGATGGGCGGCTCGCGGTCGAGCATGGTGCGGACCTGCACCGGCGAGGTGTGCGTGCGCAGCACGACCTCGGACTCCGCCTTTTTGTCCGGTCCCTGGACGAAGAGGGTGTCCTGCATCGCGCGGGCCGGGTGGTCCTTGGCGATGTTCAGGGCGTCGAAGTTGAACCACTCGGCCTCGACCTCGGGGCCCTCGGCGACCTCGTAGCCCATGGCCACGAAGACGTCCTCGATGCGCTCCGAGAGCGTGGTGATCGGGTGGCGGGCGCCTGCGGGGATGCGGTCGTAGGGCAGGGTGACGTCCACCGCCTCCTCGACCAGCACCCGGGCGTCGCGCTCGGCCTCCAGCTCGGCCTGCCGGGCGGCGAGGGCCTTGCTGACGGCACCGCGGGCCATGCCCACGCGCTTGCCGGCCTCGGCCTTGGCCTGCGGGGGCAGGGCGCCGATCTCGCGGTTGGCGAGAGCGAGCGGGGAGGTGGGTCCGGTGTGCGCGACCTTGGCCTCGTGGAGGGCATCGAGGCTCGCCGCGGCGGCGAAGGCGGCGAGCGCCTCGTCCCGCATGCGCTCGATCTCTTCCGGTTTCAGTGCCTCGACCTCGACAGGGTCGTACGACTTATTGGGTGCGGACATCTCTTCCCGTGCTTCCGATTGTCCCCCAGCTACCGCTGGGAGGTGCCCCCAGGCTTCGCTGCGCTGCGCGGCTTCGCCCGGCGGCGATTGGTCCAGAGGCGGTGCCAAGGGTGCCAAAGGTCGAGTCTAAGGGGCGCGTGGAGGGTGGCGGCCCGTGGGCTTCGGTCAGGCCCGGTCCAGGAAGGCCGGGGCGCCCACGGGCAGGGTAAATCGGAACAGGGCGCCGCCGCGGGCGGCCCGTCCGACCGTGATCGTCCCGCCGTGGGCGTCGATGATGCCCTTGACGATGTACAGGCCCAGGCCCGTGCCGCCGCGCTTGCTGCCGCGCCAGAAGCGGGTGAAGACGCGCGTCATGGACTCCTCGGGGATGCCGGGGCCCTCGTCGCTCACCGTCACGGCCGTCCCCTCCCTCCGCGCCGTCAGCAGGGCCGGTGCCACCTCTATGGTCACCCGTCCCTCGCCGTGGCGCACGGCGTTTTCCAGGAGGTTGCCCAGGACCTGGTCCACCTTGTCCGGATCCGCCCACAACGCGGGCAGCGGCTGCTCGGAGACCTTGACGACGAACCGCTCGCGCGGCTGCCCCGCCCGGGTGTGCGCCTCGACGTGCCGGTGCACGGCGGCGACCATGTCGACCGGCTGACGGTGCACCTCCAGCCGCCCCGAGTCGATGCGGGAGATGTCGAGCAGCTCGGCGATCAGCCGAGTGACCCGGTCGGCGTCGGCGTCGACCGTCTCCAGCATCAGCCGCTTCTGGTCGTCGGTGAACCGCTCCCACTTGGCCAGCAGCGTGGCCGTGAAGCCCTTGACCGAGGTCAGCGGCGAGCGCAGCTCGTGGGCGACGGTGGCGATCAGCTCGGCGTGACTGGCCTCGGTGCGGCGCCGCGCCTCGGTGCCGCGCAGCTGGACGACCACGCTCACCACGCGCCCGGTCGGCCGCTCGCGCACGTACCGGGCGGAGACCAGCACCTGGCGGCCGCCGGGCAGCAGCAGATTCCGCTCGGGCTGGCCCGCCCTGATGGTGAGGCCGCCGTACGGGTCGGTCAGGGCCCACCAGCGGCGGCCGTCCAGATCCTCCAGCGGCAGTGCCTTCTCCAGCGGCCGGCCGAGCGCCTCGGCGGAACCGAGGCCGGTGATCCGGGCGGCGGCGGCGTTGAAGCAGGTGACGCGGCCGGTCTCGTCGGCGACGACCAGGCCGTCCGGCAGGTCGTCGGGATGCGGCAGGGGCCCGTCGGCGACCGCGGGCGCGGAGCGCCCGGCCGCACTCCCGGACGTCCTGACGTTCATCACCCGACACCCCTCCCGAGCCCCAGGAGCGCCACCCTACTAGCTGGAGGTCACGGAGCGGCACCCTCCGGACGCGCGCTGCGCACGGGCGGAGGCGTACAGGCACACGGCGGCGGCCGTGGCGAGGTTGAGGCTCTCGGCCTTTCCGTGGATCGGAACGCGCACCACGGCGTCGGCGAGTGCGCGGGTCTCCTCCGGCAGGCCCCAGGCCTCGTTGCCGAAGATCCAGGCGGTAGGGCCGCCCATGGTGCCCTGGTCCAGCTCGTCGTCCAGGTCCTTCTCGCCCGCGCCGTCGGCGGCCAGGATCCGGGCCCCGGCGTCCTGCAGCCCGCGCACGGCCTGCTCGACGGGGACGCCGACGGCGACCGGCAGGTGGAAGAGGGAGCCCACGGAGGCGCGGACCGACTTGGGGTTGTAGAGGTCCACCGAGGCGTCGGTCAGCACGACGGCGTCCGCGCCGGCGGCGTCCGCGCAGCGCAGCACCGTGCCGGCGTTGCCGGGGTCGCGCACGTGGGCGAGGACGGCCACCAGTCGGGGCCGGGCGGCCAGGATCTCCTCGAAGGGGGTGTCCAGGAACCGGCAGACGCCGACCAGGCCCTGCGGGGTCACGGTCTGCGAGATGTCGGCCACCGTCTCGTCGGTGGCGTGGTGCACCCGGACGCCGGCGGCCAGCGCCGCCTCGATGATCTCGGAGTGCCGCACGGCGGCCTCGACCGTGGCGAAGAGCTCGATGAGGGTGGACTCGCCCGCGGTCCGGTGCTCGATGGCCTCGCGGACGGCCTGCGGGCCCTCGGCGATGAACCGGCGCTCCTTGACCCGGAAGTTTCTCCTGGCCAGCCGCCGGGCGGCGACGACGCGGGGGGAGCGCGGGGAGATCAGCTCGGGGGTGCCCATGGGCGGCGGCTCACTTCACTGGGTGGGGCGTACGGGCGCGGGCGCGCGCCGGGTGACAGACGGCAGCGGACCCGCAGGCCTCGGAGGCCTGCGGGTCCGCTCGGGTGCCGTGGGGCGCCGGATCAGGCGGCGGCCTTCGGGGCGTTCACGTCGGCCGGCAGCGCCTTCTGGGCAGCCTCGACCAGCGCGGCGAACGCGTTGGCGTCGTTGACCGCGAGGTCGGCCAGGATCTTGCGGTCCACCTCGATGTTGGCGGCCTTCAGACCCTGGATGAGGCGGTTGTACGTCATGCCGTTCTGGCGGGCAGCGGCGTTGATGCGCTGGATCCACAGCTGACGGAAGTCGCCCTTGCGCTTCTTGCGGTCGTTGTAGTTGTAGACCAGGGAGTGGGTGACCTGCTCCTTGGCCTTGCGGTACAGGCGGGAGCGCTGACCGCGGTAGCCGCTGGCCTGCTCGAGGATCGCCCGGCGCTTCTTGTGGGCGTTGACTGCCCGCTTGACGCGTGCCACTTGTTAACTCCTTGTAGCGGGGCCGTGGTGGGTTCTCACACGACCCGGAAATCGATGGGGTCCCGGTCGGACGCGCACCCCGCGGTGCGGGGTGCAGGGCGTCACTTGCCGAGAAGCTTCTTGATCTTCGCGGCGTCGCCCGGGGCCATCTCGGCGTTGCCGGTGAGGCGACGCGTCAGCTTGGACGACTTGTGCTCGAGCAGGTGGCGCTTGCCGGCGCGCTCGCGCAGGACCTTGCCGGAGCCAGTGATCTTGAAGCGCTTGCTGGCACCGGAGTGCGTCTTGTTCTTCGGCATCGCGCCGTATCTCCTCGTCGGTGGCGCTCCCGCCCGCCGGGGCGGGCACAAGGGAGCGTCAGCTGTGTTCGATTGCGGTCCGGGGCTCTCACCCCGGGGGCGATCCGGGGCACAGGGCCCCGGGATCACGCCTCTGCAGGCTCCTCGGCGGCGTCCGCGGCGTCCGCCGGTCCGCCCTCACGAGCGGCCTTGCGGGCGGCCTGCGCCTCGCGGGCTTCGGCCATCGCCTCGGTCTTCTTCTTGTGCGGACCGAGGACCATGATCATGTTGCGGCCGTCCTGCTTGGGGTTCGACTCGACGAAACCCAGGTCCTGGACGTCCTCCGCGAGACGCTGCAGCAGTCGGTAGCCCAGCTCGGGCCGGGACTGCTCGCGACCACGGAACATGATCGTGATCTTGACCTTGTCGCCCTGCTTGAGGAACCGGACGACGTGACCCTTTTTGGTGTCGTAGTCGTGCGGGTCGATCTTCGGCCGGAGCTTCATCTCCTTGATGACCGTGTGCGCCTGGTTCTTGCGCGCCTCACGGGCCTTCATGGCCGACTCGTACTTGAACTTCCCGTAGTCCATGAGCTTGCAGACCGGCGGGCGTGCGTTCGCCGCCACCTCGACCAGGTCGAGGTCGTACTCCTGCGCAAGCTCCAGGGCCTTGGCAAGCGGCACAATGCCGACCTGCTCGCCACTGGGACCGACAAGTCGCACCTCGGGAACGCGAATCCGGTCGTTGATGCGGGGCTCGGCGCTGATGGATCCTCCTCGGTAGCACCACACGGCCGTCCGGCGGACAGCCGCGTCTGTTGTACGTACGGACCAACCGCGCCGGTGCACAAAAAATGCCCCGGACGGCACAGGCGGGGCTCCAAGAAACCGGAACACCGCCACGGAAAGCCGCGGGGCGCAATCGGGCGGCTCCATCGTCCGTACGGAACGATGGCCACCACCTGACCGGAAACGACCTGCCGACCCGGGGTCGGCGAGGTGGGAGTTCGGAGCCTCCACTTGTGGGCCGGGCACGCACGTGTCCAGCCGGTCGATCCACCACATTACCAGCTGTCGGGCAGAGGGCCCAACCCGTGGCGAACCGATTCGGTGACGGCACGTATCGTGTGCGGCATGAGCGACGCAACCCCCACCGGCGAGACCCCCGACTTCGACTCCCTGACCCGTGACATCGCGGAGGTGCCCGCGGTCGAGGTGATCACCACGGTGGCGGTGCACCTGATGAGCTCGGCGGCGGTCAACCTGGGCCTGGCCGAGGAGGGCGAGGCGCACAAGGACCTGGACGAGGCGCGGAAGCTGATCACCGCACTGGCCGGCCTGGTCACGGCGAGCGCCACCGAGATCAGCAACTTCCATGCGGGGCCGCTGCGCGACGGGCTGAAGTCGCTGCAGTTGGCGTTCCGCGAGGCGTCTGTCGTGCCCGACGAGCCCGGGCAGGGGCCCGGCGAGAAGTTCACCGGGCCGGTTTACGCCTGACCGTTCTTCGGGCGCGGGTTCGCTGTGGCTGGTCGCGCCCACGCGGCGGAGCCGCATGATGTAGCTGCCCCGCGCCCCTCACGGGGCGCTCTCCTTACGGGGCGCTCTCGGGCTTGCCCGTCAGGTGGCCCGGCGGGGCCTCGTAGCTGCCCGAGGCGATTTCGTCGGCGACCAGGACAGGCGCCTGCGGCGGATGGGTGAGGCGGTGCGCGTACGCCGCCAGCACGGCGCCCACCAGGGGCGCGATGACGAACAGCCACAGCTGCGAGAGCGCGCTGCCGCCCGCGAAGAGCGCGGGGCCGATGCTGCGCGCCGGGTTCACCGAGGTGCCCGTCAGCGGGATGCCGACCAGGTGGATCACTGCGAGGGCCAGGCCGATGGCCAGGCCGCCGAAGCCCACCAGGGCGATCTTGTGGGTCACCGCGAGCACGACGAAGACCAGCAGGAAGGTCAGGACGACCTCCGCGAGGAACGCGCCGCCCGTGTTGATGTGCACGGCGGAGCGGTCGCCGAAGCCGTTGCTGCCGAAGGAGCCGCTGGTCTTCAGCCCCGGCACCTGCTTGGCCACCAGGAACAGCACCGCTGCGCCGACGATGCCGCCCAGGATCTGGGCGATCCAGTACTCGATGGCCGTGTGGAGCGTGATGCGCCGCTCCACCAGCATCCCCAGCGTCACCGCCGGGTTGACGTGGCACCCCGAGACCGGGCCCAGCGCGTACGCCAGGGCCAGAAGGGTGAAGCCGAAGGCCAGGGAGATGCCGAGCACCCCGATGTAGTCGGCCGCCAGGACGGCGGAGCCCACGGCGAAGAAGACCAGCAGCAGGGTCCCGAGGAACTCGGACGCGATGGCGCGGGTCTTCACGGGATTCAGCTGCAGGGTTTCCAGCTTCAGGGCGACCATGGCGACCTCCTGGATCTCGCGGACCGTCCCTCTCGCATTGTCGGACGGTCCGCCCCGGGTCGCCTGTCGGAGATCAGCGGCCGGCTCGGCGGCCGGTTCAGCGGCTGAAGAGCGGCTCCCCCGGGACCGTCGCCTCCGGCGGCAGCAGGGCCAGGTCCAGGCCCCGGACGAGCCGGGCGCGCAGCACCTCGTCGGCCGCGAGGGCCTCGGCCACCCGCGGCACCGTCTCGCCGGGTGCCGTGCCCGGGACCAGGGCGAGCGCCAGAGTCCCGTCGGCCTCGGCGGACGGGGCCAGGTGGGCGCGCAGCACGCCGGGCTCGGCGGCCAGCACGGTGCGGAGCGCCTCCACGACGGCCGGGTCGGCCAGCGGGTCGGTGCTCTGCCGGCCCTCGGCGAGGGCGAGCAGGGCCTGGCCGGTCAGCGGGTACGTCACCGGGCCGGCCAGGTCGAGGACGACGGTGTCCGCCTTCTCGTGCGCGGCGGCCTGCAGCGCCTGGTGCAGGGGCACGGCCACCGGGCGGGCGTCGGCCCGCCAGCGGGCCAGCGTCTCCAGGGAGGTGAAGGCGGGCAGCGCCTTGCGGCCGTCCGGGGCCTGCAGGGTGGGGACGGCCATGTCGCTGGTCTTCTCGCGCTTGAGCCCGTCCGGGCCGGTCTCCACCTCGCCGAGCACGGCGACGACGGGCACCAGCAGGCGGGCGCCGCGCAGGGCGGTGAGCACGCGGGGCTCGCCGGTGGCCGGGTCGGCCGCCCATGCGGCCAGGGCCGCGGTCAGTTCGACGTCGGCGGAGCCGTCGTCGTCGGCGAAACCGGGGTCAGGAATGTTCTTGAGGGCCACCAGGGCAGGGTATCGGGGGCGTCTTGGCCACGTTTGCCGGGGGCTGCGGGCCGGTGGGGGCTGGTCGCGCAGTTCCCCGCGCCCCTTACGGGGGCGCCCCCTCCGGTTGTGGGCAGGCGTTCCGCAAGGCGGAACGGGTGGGCACAACCCGACCACCGGGCCGCACAACCTCGCGGTACCCGCGTCACCGCCGCCGCAACGCAAAGGCGGCGCCCAGCAGCAACACCCCGGCCGCGCCGGCCAGGACCGCCGCCGTCCGCGGGCCGTCACCAGTGGGCTCCGCACCCCGGGACCGGGGCCCCGCCCCGAAGTACCTGGCCCCGTACGCCCGGGACGCCAAGGTGTCGCGGCCCAGCCGCGAACCCTCCGCGATGGCGGCCGCGGGGTCCACCAGCCCCGCCCCCACCCCGTCGTTGCGGCCCCCGGCCGGCGCGTCCTGGGCCGTTGCCGTCAGGAGGCGGCGGACCTGCACCGGGGTCAGCCCGGGGTGCGCGGCGCGGATCAGCGCGACGCAGCCGGAGACGAAGGCGGATGCCGCACTCGTGCCCCAGCCCTCGTAGTAGCGGCGGTCGGGGTCGGCGATCACCACGTCGACGCCCGGCGCGCTCACGGCGGCGTACCACCGGCTGGTGGAGAACGCGGCGTGGTTGCCGTAGCGGTCGACGGCGGTGACGGCGATGACGCCGGGATAGGCGGCCGGGTAGGAGACGTGGTCGCCGTGCTCCCCGCCGTTGCCGGCCGAGGCGACGACGACGGCGCCCTTGGCGAGGGCGTACTGGACCGCGGCGTCCTCCCCGGGCTCGGGGTGCGCGGTGTCGCTGTCGTCGCCGAGGGACAGGTTGATCACGTCGGCGCCGTGGTCCGCGGCCCAGCGGATGCCGTCCGCGAGCGCGCCGCCGCGCGAGCTGCGGGCCTTCGGCCGGGCGGGGTCGGTGTCCTCCAGGATCACCCGCACCGGCAGGATCCGGGCCTCGGGCGCGACGCCCACGACCCCGTCGCCGTCGTCCCGGCCGTGGCCGCGTCCGGCGATGATGCCGGCCATGGCGGTGCCGTGCCGTGCCCAGGCGCGCTCGCCGGGTGCGGCGCCGAAGCCGATGAAGTCCTTGCCGGGCAGCACCCGGCCGTGCAGGTCGGGGTGGCCCTCGTCGACCCCGGTGTCGAGGACGGCCACGGTGATGCCGGCGCCCTTGGTCGTCCGCCAGGCGTCCTGGACGTGCAGGGCGTCCAGCGCCCACTCCTGGTCCCGTATCGCATCGGCGCCGGCCGGCCCGGCGGACAGCGCGACGAGCGCGGCGGCGGTGGCGACGGCGGTCAGGGCGCGGGCCCTCACGGGGTCTCCCCGTCCGCCGAGCGGGCCGCGTCGCGGTAGCCGCGCTCGATCTGGGCGGCCAGCGCGGTCGCGTCGTTGCCGAGCCCGGCCTGGGCGGCGGTCGTCGTGGCGCCGGGGGCGACGGCCGCGGGGGCCGGCTGGGGCGGCACGCCGGTGCGGCCGTCCGCGAAACCGGTGACCGCGTACACCACGGCCGGTACGTCCGTGAGGACCGAGATGCGCCAGCTGGCGCGCTGCGCGTCGCCGAAGTTCCCGGCGACGGTTCCGGCGGGGGCGTAGGGGCGGGGCATCAGGTCGGTGCGTTCGTCGAGGTGCTCGTCGGAGAAGCGGTGGTTCAGGGTGCGCATGCCCGCCCGGTCGGTGTCCGTGATCAGGAGGCCGACCGTGGTGACGCGGGTGGAGGTGGCGTCGGCGTACGTGGCGCGCAGCAGGCGCCGGCAGCCGGCCGGGGCCAGGGCCCGGGCCAGCAGCGGGTCGAAGGCGTCGGTGCAGCCGCCGTCGGGGGCGACTCCGAGGCGCGTCCAGTCGCGGGCGGCGCCGCCGGGTCCCGCCGCGTCGCTGTGGATCGCAGGGGGGAAGAGGCGGTCGACGGGCTCCTCCTGCCAGCGGGTTGCGCCGTGCGCGTAGGCGGCCTCGGCGGCGGAGGGCGCGTCCGGCCCGTCCACGAGCCAACTCCCGGCGAGGGCCCCGGCGATGAGCCCCGTGCCGAGCACCCCGCACACGGCCGCCGCGACGGTGCGCCCGGTGGTGCGGCGCGGCGGGCGGGCGGGGTACGGCGGGATGTGGGGCGGTGCCGTCGGGCAGGGCGGGGCGTCCGCTTCGGTGCTCACCCTGTGCGCTCCCCCTCGCGAGCCGGCTCGCCGTATCGCCCGATCGCCTTTCGGGGCAGGCCGGTTCGTATCACGACATCTCGCCGCCACGGCTCCGCGGCCGGGCGTCCGCGCCACTCTACGGGGCCTCCGGAGGCCCCGGCCATCCGCCCTCTCCCGGCCCCTGGTCAGCGGTGATCGGCTCTGGCAAGCTGCGCCCATGCCGTCAGCGACCGCTCCACGCGTCACCGGCTCCACCGCCGACCGGGCCCGCTTCGACCGGGCCACCGGCGGTCTGACCGCGCCGCTGGCCGTGGTCGATCTCCGGGCCTTCGACGCCAACGCCGCCGACCTGGTGCGCCGGGCGCGGGGCAAGCCGGTGCGGGTGGCGAGCAAGTCGGTGCGCTGCCGGGCGCTGCTGGAGCGGGTGCTGGCCCGGGACGGGTTCGCGGGGGTACTGGCCTTCACGCTCGCCGAGGCGCTGTGGCTGGCGCGTTCGGGCGTCGACGACGTGCTGGTGGCCTACCCGTCGGCGGACCGGGCGGGCTTCGCGGAGCTGACCTCGGACGCGGGGCTGGCGCGTGCGGTGACCGTGATGATCGACGACCCGGCCCAGCTCGCCCTGGTCGAGGCCGCCCGCGCGGGGCGCGAAGTGGTGCGGGTCTGCCTGGAGTTGGACACCTCGCTGCAGTTGCTCGGCGGCCGGGTGCGGCTGGGGGCGCTGCGCTCCCCGGTACGCGACCCGGAGCGCCTGGCGGAGCTGGCGCGCTCCGTCGGGCGCCGACGGGGCGTGCGGCTGGTGGGACTGATGGCGTACGAGGCGCATGTGGCCGGTGTCGGTGACGCCCCGGCCGGGCACCCGGTACGGGCCCGGGCCGTGCGGCTGATGCAGGCCGCCGCCCGCCGGGAGCTCGCGGTCCGCAGGGCGGAGGCCGTGGCGGCGGTCCGGGCGGTGGCGGACCTGGAGTTCGTGAACGGCGGCGGCACGGGCAGCGTGCAGCACACCGCGGCCGAGGCGGCGGTGACGGAGGTCGCCGCGGGGTCGGGGCTGTTCGTACCGCGCCTCTTCGACGACTACACGTCCTTCCACGGCCGCCCGGCGGCCCTGTTCGCCCTGCCGGTGGTGCGGCGGCCGGGCGTGGGCGTGGTGACCGTGCTCGGCGGCGGCTACCCCGCCTCCGGCGCGCCGGGCCGCGACCGGCTGCCGGTCCCGCACCTCCCGGCGGGCCTGCGCCTCGCCCCGCAGGAGGGCGCGGGCGAGGTGCAGACGCCGCTGCTGGGACAGGCCGCCGACGACCTGCTGATCGGCGACAAGGTGTGGTTCCGGCACGCCAAGGCGGGCGAACTGTGCGAGCGTTTCGCCGTGTTGCACCTGGTGGACGGGGACCGGGTGACGGAGACGGTGCCCACGTATCGCGGCGAGGGGTACGCGTTCCTCTGAGTGGTTCCGCGCCCCGCCAGGGGCGCAGGGAACTGCGCGCTCAGCCACGACGCGCCTGCAGCCGAGGTGCTCGGGGCTGCGCCCCGGACCCCTGGGGTCGTGCGTCGGCTGCGGGCCGGCGGGGGCTGGTCGCACAGTTCCCCGCGCCCCTGACGGGGCGCCATCGTGCCGCGCGCCCACGCGGCGAAGCCGTTTACGGGGCGAACGCCCTGTCCACCTGGTCCGGCACCACCGTGCCGTCCGCCCGCCGCACCGGCCCGTGCGAACCGTCCGGCGCGGTGTACGCGCTCGTCGCGCACGGGTACGCGCCCGACTTCCGCGGCATCGGGTCGATGAACATCGGGTTCGCCACCCAGCGCCCGTCCGCGTCGTCGTACGCCCGGCACATCAGCTCGGCCTTGTTCCGGTTGATCGCGACGTGCGCACCGGTCGCGTCGCCGACGAAGGTCACGTCGGTGTCCGCGTCCCCCGCGCCGAGGGCGATGCGGTGCGCGGCGTCCTGCCGTTCCCACGCCTTCGCACCCTTGATCTTGAAGATCTCCTGGTTGATCAGGCACCGCTTGCCGTCCATGTACGGCAGGGCCTCGCCCTTCCCGTCCGGGACGTCGCCGCAGCCGCGGATGCCGGTGGTCAGGCGGCCCTTCTGGACGATGCTGCGGATGCCGATGGTGTGCTTGCGGTCGATGCCCACGCCGCCCGACCAGGCCTCGGCGATCGGCTCGGACGAGGCCGAGACGATGTAGACGTCGAAGCCGGCCGCCTTGAGCGTGCGGATCAGGTCCTTCTGCTGATCGTAGTAGCGCACGTACCCGGCGAGCTTGTGCGTCCCGACCGTCTGCGTGCTGCCGACGGGAGCGGCCAGCTGCTCCGTACGGGCCTTGCGGGCGAAGGAGGTCAGGGCGGAGGGCGTGTGCCCGGCGAAGAGCTGCGGGATCCAGGCGTACGCGGGCACGGTGCGGCGGTGGTTCCAGTCACCGGCGAAGGCGGCGGCGCCGCTCATGGTCTGCGACTTCTCGCGGATCTCGAAGATCTCGTCGGCGCAGGCGGTGTTGCGGGAGGTGGGCAGCGGGCGGCCGGCCGGCACGGCGGTGCCGCAGGCCCGGGTGAGGGCCTCGTCCGCGGCCGGGGTCAGCCACTTGCTGGTGTCCTTCCAGGACTTCGGCCGCAGGATCATGTCGTGCTGCAGCGCCCAGGCCAGCGTGGCGTCGGTGATGTCGTTCTTGACGACGGTGTTGTCCCAGTCGAAGGCGGCGACGGGACGGGGGCCGCCCTTGCCCGAGCACGTGCCGCGCTCGTCGATCATCTTCTGCAGCCTGTCGCGGTTGTCGCCGAACCAGGCGAGGCTCTTGTCGAGCTGCGGGCACGCGGCCCGCGCGCCGTGGGCGGGGGCCGCTCCGGCGGGCAGGGGGGCGGCGAGGGTCGCGGCGGCAGCGAGGCCGACGACTATGGCGGTCTTCTTGCGCATCAGAACTCTTCGGTGCAGGAAACGGGCAGGGCAGGACACCGGAACCGACCGGACGGCCGGTTCCGTATCCGATCATGGACCCTACAGCGGGGTCACATAGGCGCCCGCGATGCCTCCGTCCACGAGGAACTCGGCGGCGTTGACGAAGGACGAGTCGTCGCTGGCGAGGAAGGCCACGGCGGACGCGATCTCCTCGGGCTCGGCGAACCGGCCCACGGGCACGTGCACGAGCCGGCGCGCCGCCCGCTCCGGGTCCTTGGCGAACAGCTCCTTCAGCAGCGGGGTGTTCACCGGCCCCGGGCACAGCGCGTTGACGCGGATGCCCTCGCGGGCGAACTGCACGCCCAGTTCGCGGGACATGGCCAGCACGCCGCCCTTGGAGGCGGTGTAGCTGATCTGCGAGGTGGCGGCGCCCATGACGGCCACGAAGGAGGCGGTGTTGATGATGGAGCCGCGGCCCTGGCGCTGCATGTACGGCAGGGCGGCCTTGCAGCAGAGGTAGACGGAGGTCAGGTTGACCTCCTGGACGCGCTTCCAGGCGTCGAGGCCGGTGGTGAGGATGGAGTCGTCGTCGGGCGGGGAGATGCCGGCGTTGTTGAAGGCGACGTCGACCGAACCGTAGGTGTCGAACGCCGTCTTGAAGAGCGCCTCGACCTCCTCCGGGCTGGTCACGTCGACCTTGACGAACAGGCCGCCCACCTCCTCGGCGGCGGCCTTGCCGGCCTTCTCGTCGATGTCGGCGCAGACGACGTGCGCGCCCTCGGAGGCGAGCCGCCGCGCGGCGGCCAGCCCGATGCCGCTGCCGGCTCCGGTCACGACGGCCGTGCGGCCCACGAGGCGGCGGCAGACGGGGGTCTGGTCGGTCACTTGCTCTCCTCAGTGCTGGTCAGTGCTGATCGGTGCTGATGAAGACGTTCTTGGTCTCGGTGAAGGCGGACAGCGCGTCGGGGCCGAGCTCGCGGCCCAGACCGGAGCGTTTGAAGCCGCCGAAGGGCGTCCAGTAGCGCACGCTGCTGTGGGAGTTGACGGAGAGGTTGCCGGCCGCGACGGCGCGCGAGACGCGCAGGGCGCGGGCGACGTCCCGCGTCCACAGCGAGCCCGCCAGCCCGTACGCGGTGGCGTTGGCGAGGCGTACCGCCTCCTCCTCGTCCTCGAAGGGGAGGACGACGGCCACCGGCCCGAAGACCTCCTCGACCGCGGCGCGGTCCTCCGGGCGGCCCTCCAGCACGGTCGCCGGGTACCAATAGCCCTTGCCCGCCGGGGCGTTGCCGCGGATGGCGGCGGGCGCGGTCTCGGGGACGTAGGAGCGGACGCGCTCGCGGTGCGCGGCGGAGACGAGCGGGCCCATCTGCGTACCGGGGTCGGTGGGGTCGCCGGTGACGAAGGACAGCACCGCGGGCTCCAGCAGTTCCATGAAGCGGTCGTACACGGAGCGCTGGACGAGGATGCGGCTGCGGGCGCAGCAGTCCTGGCCGGTGTTGTCGAGGAACGAGCCGGGGGCGGCGGCCGCGGCGTGTTCGAGGTCGGCGTCGGCGAAGACGATGTTCGGGCTCTTGCCGCCGAGTTCGAGGGTGACGCGTTTGACGTCCGCCGCGCACTTGGCCATGACCTGCCGTCCGACGGCGGTGGAGCCGGTGAAGACGACCTTGGCGACGCCGGGGTGCTCGACCAGGGCGTTGCCGGTGACCGGCCCGGCCCCGGGCAGGACCTGGAGGAGCCCTTCGGGCAGCCCGGCCTCCAGGGCGAGTCCGGCCAGCCGCAGGGCGGTCAGCGGGGTGGTCTCGGCGGGTTTGACGAGCACCGCGTTCCCGGCGGCCAGCGCGGGGGCGAAGCCCCACGCGGCAATGGGCATGGGGAAGTTCCAGGGGGCGATGACGGCGACGACGCCCAGCGGCTCGTGGAAGGTGACGTCCAGGCCGCCGGCGACGGGGATCTGGGCGCCGAGGAGCCGCTCCACTCCCCCGGCCGCGTAGTCGAGCAGGTCGCGGACGTTGCCCGCCTCCCAGCGGGCGTTGCCGAGGGGATGGCCCGCTTCGCGGACCTCCAGGAGGGCGAGTTCCTCCAGGTGCCCGTCCACGGCCGCGGCGAATCGGCGCAGTTGGCGGGCACGGTCGCCGGGGGCGAGGGCCGCCCAGCGGCGCTGTGCGGCGGCGGCGCGGCGGACGGCGGCGTCCACCTCCTCGGGGGAGGTGCCGGGGACGACGGCGACGACCTCCTCGGTCGCCGGGTTGACGATCTCGTGCTGGTGCTGCTCGTTCACAACAGGGGTCCTTACAGGCGCTCGAAGGAGCGGAACCGCTCCCAGTCCGTGACGGCGGTGTCGTACGCCTCCTGCTCGACGCGGGCCATGTGCCGGTAGTGCTCGACCACGTCGTCGCCGAAGGCGGCGCGGGCTATCGGGCTGGCCTCCCACAACTCCGCCGCCTCGCGCAGGGTGGCCGGGACGTGCACGGCGTCCCCCGCGTACGCGTTGCCCGTGCACACCTCGGGCAGTTCGAGCTCGTGCTCGATGCCGTACAGCCCGGCCGCGACCATGCCGGCGACGGCGAGGTAGGGGTTCACGTCGCCGCCCGGCAGCCGGTTCTCGAAGCGGTGGGAGTGCCCGCGGCCGACGACGCGCAGGGAGCAGGTGCGGTTGTCGGGGCCCCAGGCCACGGCGGTGGGGGCGAAGGAGCCGGGGCGGAAGCGCTTGTAGGAGTTGATGTTGGGGGCGTAGAGCAGGGTGAAGTCCCGCAGGGCGGCGAGCTGTCCGGCCAGGAAGTGCTGCATGACGCGGGACATGCCGTACGGGCCGCTGTCGTCGGCCAGTACGGGGTGCCCGGCCTCGTCGCGCAGCGAGAGGTGGATGTGGCAGGAATTGCCCTCGCGCTCGTCGTACTTGGCCATGAAGGTGAGCGCCATGCCCTCCTGGGCCGCGATCTCCTTGGCGCCGGTCTTGTAGACGGCGTGCTGGTCGCAGGTGGTGAGCGCGTCCGCGTAGCGGAAGGCGATCTCGTGCTGGCCGAGGTTGCACTCGCCCTTGGCCGACTCGACGGTCATGCCGGCCGCGCCCATCTCGTTGCGGATGCGGCGCAGCAGGGGCTCGATGCGGCCGGTGCCGAGGACGGAGTAGTCGCAGTTGTACTGGTTGGCGGGGGTCATGTCGCGGTAACCGCGGTTCCAGGCCTGCTCGTAGGTGTCCCGGAAGACCATGAACTCCAGCTCCGTGCCCGCGTACGCGGTCCATCCGTGCTCGGCCAGCCGGTCGAGCTGGCGGCGCAGGATCTGCCGCGGGGAGGCGAGGACGGGCGAGCCGTCGTGCCAGGCGAGGTCGGCGGTGAGCAGGGCGGTGCCGGGGTTCCAGGGGGTGCGGCGGAGGGTGGCGAGGTCCCCGTGCAGGGCGAAGTCGCCGTAGCCGCGCTCCCAGGACGACATCGCGTAGCCGTCGACGGTGTTCATGTCGGTGTCCACGGCGAGGAGGTAGTTGCAGCCCTCCGTGCCGTGGTCGAGGGCGTCGTCGAGGAAGAACCGGGCGGCGAACCGCTTTCCTTGGAGCCGTCCTTGCATGTCCGTGAAGGCGAGGACGACGGTGTCGATCTCCCCGGCGTCGACGAGCCGACGTAGTTCGTCGACGGCGAGCGGGGGTGTGCGGTCTGCCACGGTGGTGCCTCCCTGTCGGGCCTTCGGCGGTGCGACCGGAGGTCTTAAGGTAGGCCGGTAGACCATTGATTGGGAAGGGGTCCGATGAACGAGGATGCGGATGCGGCGGAGCGGCTGGCGCCGGTGCTGCGGCCGGTCCGTGCGGGCAACGGCTTCGAGGAGGCCCTGCAGCAGATACTCCAGCTCCTGCGTCTGGGTCTGGTCGCACAGGGCGAACGGCTGCCCGCCGAGCGGGAGTTGGCGGACCGGCTGCACATCAGCCGGGTGACGCTGCGCGAGGTGCTGAAGGTGCTGCACGACCAGGGGTTGGTGGAGAGCCGGCGCGGCCGCTACGGCGGTACGTTCGTGCTCGCCCGGCCCGCGGCCCACGGCGAGGCCGAACTGCGGCGCCGGGTCGCGGCGGTGGACGTCGAGGACACGCTGCGCTTCCGCGAGGTGCTGGAGACGGGCGCGGCAGGGCTGTGCGCGACGCACGGGCTGACCGCGGAACAGGCGCAGCGCCTGGACGAAGCGCTGGCGGCCACACACAACGCCCCCCTGCACGACTACCGCCGCCTGGACACCAGGCTCCACCTGACATTGGCCGAACTGTCGGGCTCCCCCTCGCTGGCCGCGCAGTACGCTGCCGTGCGCGCCACGGTCAACGACCTGCTGGACTGCATTCCCCTGCTGGTGCGGAACCTGGAGCACTCGCAACGGCAGCACACCGCACTGGTGGCGGCGGTGCTGGAGGGGGACGCGGACCAGGCGCGCGAGGTGATGCGGGAGCACTGCTGCGGCACGGCGGCGTTGCTGCGCGGATTCCTGGTGTGACGGGCGTGATGCCGGGCTGCGTTACTCCGGTTTAACGCAGGGGGGTTGTGTTTTGCCGGCCGGTCCGGCAAAGGTATGGCGCAAAACCATTGCCCGAAGGAGCGGCTCATGGCCGATCGCACGGACACCGCCGGCGCTGCGCCTGTCGGCTCCCCCTCTCCCGAGGACGCGTATCTGGAGAAGCGCACCCTGCGCCGGGGCAGCGCCGGCCCCTTGCTGCTCACCGGACTCGGCGTGGCCTACGTCGTCTCCGGCGACTACTCCGGCTGGAACTTCGGCCTGGCGCACGGGGGGTTCGGCGGACTCGCCGCGGCCGCCGCCCTGATGGGCGTGATGTACACCTGCATGGTCTTCGCCCTCGCCGAACTGGCCGCCATCCTGCCCACGGCGGGCGGCGGTTACGGTTTCGCCCGGCGCGCGCTCGGCCCGTGGGGCGGCTTCCTCACCGGGACCGCGATCCTCATCGAGTACGTCCTCGCGCCCGCCGCCATCTCCATCTTCATCGGCGACTACGTCGCCTCGCTGCATCTGTTCGGGCTCACCTCCGGATGGCCCGTCTACCTGGCCTGCTTCGCCGTCTTCATAGGCATCCACCTGTGGGGCGTGGGCGAGGCACTCCGCTTCTCCTTCGTGGTGACCGGGATCGCGGTCGCCGCGCTGCTGGTCTTCGCCGCCGGGGCGTTCACCCACTTCGACGCCGGACGGCTGAACGACATCCCCGTCGACCACTCGGCCGTCGGGGCTTCCTCCTGGCTGCCGTTCGGGTTGCTGGGCATCTGGGCGGCCTTCCCGTTCGGCATGTGGTTCTTCCTCGGCGTCGAGGGGGTGCCGCTGGCCGCGGAGGAGACGAAGGATCCGGCGCGCACGCTCCCGAAGGCGATGGCCACGTCCATGGGCATCCTGCTGCTCCTCGCCCTGCTCACGTTCGTCGCCGCCGGCGGGGCGGGCGGCGCCGATGCGATCAAGGACGCGGGCAACCCGCTGGTCACCGCGCTGCAGCCGGACGGGCACGCCACCACCCTGAGCAGGATCGTCAACTACGCCGGCCTGGCAGGCCTCGTGGCCTCCTTCTTCTCCCTGATCTACGCCGGCTCGCGCCAGCTGTTCGCCCTCTCCCGGGCCGGCTACCTCCCCCGCTTCCTCTCCCTCACCAGCCGCCGCAAGGCCCCCTGGCTCGGCCTGCTGGTACCGGGCACCCTGGGCTTCGCCCTCGCCGCGGCAACGGGGGACGGGGCACGCATGCTCAACGTCGCGGTCTTCGGCGCCACCATCTCGTACGCCCTGATGTCGCTCTCCCACATCGTGCTGCGCCGCCGCGAACCGGGGCTGCACCGCCCGTACCGCACCCCGGGCGGCACGGTGACGTCGACGGTGGCCTTCGTACTGGCCTGTTCGGCGCTGGTGGCCACGTTCCTGGTGGACGTGACGGCGGCCTTCATCGCGCTGGGCGTCTACGCGGTCGCGGCGGCCTACTTCGGGTTCTACAGCCGCCACCGGCTGGTGGCGAACGCACCCGAGGAGGAGTTCGCGGCCCTGGCGGCGGCCGAGGCGGAGCTGTCGCGCGAGTGACCCGCACAACCGAAAGGATCGTAAGGAACATGCCCGTTCAGCCCCTCATCGGCGTCACCACCTACCTGTGCCGGGCCCGCTGGGGCGTCGCGTGGGACCTCCCGGCGGCACTGCTGCCGGACGCGTACCCGCAGTACGTCCGGCGCGGCGGCGGCCTGGTGGCGATGCTCCCGCCGGACGACCCCGCGGCGGCGGCCCCGCTGCTGCGCCGCCTGGACGGGCTCGTACTCGCAGGCGGCGAGGACCTCGACCCGGCGCTCTACGGGGAGCGCCCGCATGCGCGTGCAGGCGCTCCCGTGCCCGAGCGGGACCGCTGGGAACTGGCGCTGCTGGAGGCGGCGTTGGAGCAGGGGGTTCCGGTGCTGGGCATCTGCCGCGGCATGCAGCTGATGAACGTCCACGCGGGCGGCACGCTGTGCCAGCACCTGCCGGACGAGGTGGGACACGAGGGGCACAACCCGGTGGTGGGGGCGTTCAGGGACCATGCGGTCACGGTGGTACCGGGGACGCGGACGGCGTCCTTGGTGGAGCCCGGGGCCGTGGCGGTGGCGACGCATCACCACCAGGGGGTGGCCCGGCTGGGCGAGGGGCTCGTGGCCAGCGCGTTTGCGGAGGACGGGACGGTGGAGGCCGTGGAGTTCGCGGGCACCACTTTCGCGGTGGGGGTGCAGTGGCACCCGGAGGTGGGGGACGAATTCGGGCTGGTGCGGGGGGTGGTGGAGGCGGCTAGGGGTTGATGGGCCGGGCCTGCCCTCTTCCCGATTTTCCTGACGGGTAGCTCTGGAGTAATCAGGAGTGGCGGCATCATCCCAGGTAAAGGCCCCTGAGAGCTCGTAACACGATCTTGTCGACACAGGTGCTAGCCACTCGCGTTTGGCTGTCCGACTTCCCGCAATACTTGGTAGATGGATACCTATGAGGGCCCTGCGGGGCTTGAGTGGCAGGCCAATCGCTCAACGATCCTGGGAGGGTTCAACGTGAGCGTCACGGCCTGCGCTACCGGCAGTGGCTGGACATGTGACGCGGTCCTCGAAGATCCCCTGCCGGAAGACCATCAGGAGAGCTTCGACGTCTTGGTGCAGGTCGACCCGGTCTTCACCCTGCGATTCGACGAGGGAAGCGAGATCTTGGTCAACGTCGTTACAGCGGAGCACGGCGGCCGTCTCACCCTCACAGCTTATGAGTCGGCAGAATCAGTCGGCTCATAGGCGATCAGTAGCGACCCTGGTCGCGACACAGGCTGCGGCTGTCGGGACGGGTGGGGCTACATGCCGCGGTCCGGGCCGCTCCACGGCTCTGGCCGTTCGTCGACCGTCATCGGAAGCCGACGCAGTTGTACTGGACCGGGATGGTAGGCGGAGGTGTTGGGGCTGGCCATGTCTTCGCCAATGAGGTAGCGGTAGAGCCATTCGGCGAAGCTCATGTCGTACCGTACCCAGCCGCCTTCGCCGTCTTCGACCAGGAGCCAGGGGACCGTGTCGTCCGCAGCGACGAGGAAGAGCGTCTCGCCTCGGTCGGTGCTGGCGATCGGCCATAGTCCGTTGCGGGTGCCGAAGCTCAACTCCGTGAGTCCGAACAGCAAGCGAGGGTCCTCGTCCGGGTCGAGGTCTTCCCAGGACACCTCGGACCAGGCATGGACCGCGTCCCGTATGCCCTGGCCCAGGTTCCAGCGTTCAGTCGCAGGGTGATGCAGGTACAGGTGGCCGTTGAGCTGGATGGGAGCGTACGCATCCACGAGGGCCTGGTAGTCGGACGGCAGCCGGATGCCGAGTTCGGTGTGGAGACGGTCCCAGGAGGCGGGGTCCGCGTAGCGATTCTGAGCCGGGCCGAGCATCGCTATGGCGGCGGCCAGGTAGTCGGTCATGATGGTCCTCGCTGGTGCGCGCCGTCTTTGCGGCAGGACGACAGGCAGCCCTCTATCGGGGGCATTCCGGTTACAGCATGGATCATCCCAGCTCGGAGGTCTCGCCGGTCAGGCCGTCAGCCTGCGGTAGCAGATCAGGGCCGCGGAGGTGCCGGCGAAGGCCCGAAAGTGTTCGGCCTTGCGCTCGTAGCGGCGACGCAGACAGCGGCATCCGGACAGCTACACCACCGTGCGCTCCGCGGTCCAACGGTGGCTGCCAAGGCGATTACGCGGGAAGAGTCACAGCCTGCGCGCGTTCGTATAGACGCTGAGCCGCTCCCTTGCGGAGATACGGTCGAATCAGTGCCTTCATGTTTTGGATCTTGACATCCGCGCTTCCTGATTGCACGAGAGGGTAGTCGTCCAGCACGTGATTCCACGTTGCACAGGCCTCTTCCAAGTGGCCTAGCTCCAGCTGCCGTTCGGCCAACAGGGCGTTGTAGCGGACGCTGCTTCGTCGATAGTGGCTGTCACGCAGCCGATCTGATTCCTTCAGAGACTCAATTGACCCGGCTTTGTCTCCGAGCCCGTATCGGACCTGTGAGACGTGGTAGGCCAGGGACGACGGCGCGTAGCTGCCGAAGGCCTTTGCCCTCGACTCGGCCTTGTCCATGGCGACTTCCGCCTCTTTGATGTAGGCGAGCGCTTGCGTTCGGTCACCGTCAGCAGCGTAGGAGTGGGCTTGTTGGCCAGCAAGAAATGCGCGCATCCGTGGCCCTGCTGCGGGGGACGCCGAGGCGGCAGAGTCCGCCAACCGCATAGCGCGGGCGGTGTGTCCGAGGTCGATTGCTTGGAGGCTCATACCACGCAAGGTGGTGCAGAACGTCAAGTGGTCCTCGGCCGCCCCGGCGTACTTGAGGGCGAGCGAGTAGTACCGCTGTGCCTGACCATGGGCTCCCTCATCGACGGCCATGAACCCCGTCAAGTACAAGAGGTCAGCTGTCGCAGACAGAAGCGCCTTGCGGACAACCTCGGAAGCGTCGGCCCGTAGATGAGCGGCCACAGTGTTGACGAGGAAGGCGGCGGCCATAGGGCGTGCGTGTCGCCCTCCGAACTGGTCGTCCAGTTCTGAGACCTTCTCCGTCATGGCCACCACCGCATCTACTTCCCTCATCCCGATGCGGCGAGCGTGGCCTGCCTGAACGGCTTCCAAGCGCCCTACAACGTCCGGCCACTCAGGGATCGTCAGCGCGACAGAGAAGAGACCAGCACCGAGGATGCCCCGCCGCGAAGGAAACATGCTGGCCTTCCCCAGTTCGACCAGTTCCGCCAGGGTATCGAGCGGTTGTCCCTGGTCGTCCGCCGGAACTCCGAAGCCAGCTTCGGTATAGGTGACCTGACGTTCGAGGCGCCGTGAGAATGCCTCGATAATGTAGGGTCGCACCCCTTCCCGGGGTTTTGTCCCAGTCAGCCAGTGATGCACCGCAGATGCGTTGTACCGCAAAGGGGTGCCGTCCTCCGCGCCCACAAGGTTCACCGCTCGCGCGCACTGGCTCAGCTTCCAGCCGGCTTCCTTGAACAGTGCTTGCAGACCCTCATTCGACATGGTCGCTCAACTCCCCGCTCACCACGACGCGTTAAACGTTTTAAATCCGCCGCTCCGCTGCAACGCTACCGCCGCGCGTGTCCGCGCGGTTGCGTAGAGGTCGGGAGAGATCGCCGAGAGCGGAGGCCATAAGTGAACATAGAGTTCATCTCCTCAGGAACCCGCACAGACGAGCACCTACGGACACCTGTCCGTCCTAGTCGGTCGGCAGGGGGCTACCCGGCGGTAGGCCTCGTGAGGAGCACATCACCGGCCCACCTGGGCCCGATGATGGCCGCTCAGGGAAAGGGCGGTGCCCTGCTGGTGGAGAGCGCCAAGCTCCAGCCTCTGAAGTACCGGCCCGACGGCTTCGGAGAGTCAGCGGACAGTGCGGACCTCACTCCGGGCACGATGAAGTACCCCGACTGCATCTGTGCCGAGCACCGCGAGGGACGGGGCCGACCGGACTCAACAGTGAGGCTGTCAGCGGCTCGCGGGGCGAAGGACCAAGAGCACGCAGTGAACAGCAAGGCTGTTCGCCGCAGGATCGTGGTCGCCAGGTCCGGGCTCGCGTCCGTCGCCGACGAGCCGCGCGGGGGTCGGCGCGCTGATGCCCCGTCCACACGTTCATCCGATCACTTATCCGGCCCCGCCGGTCGTATCCCTTCCGCACACGGCAACTGGCGGCTCGATTCACTACGTGGACTGCAGCACCTGCCGCAACCTGATCGCCGCGCGGGAGAGGTGTAAGGAGAATGCCGCTGCGGCAGACGCCCCCTGACCACTCGGGTCACCTTCGCTGGCCCGTGTCAGGAGGGCGGGGCCGTTAGGCCGTCAGCGCGTCGAACCAGCTGGCAACCGGACGGCTCGGGAACTACGAGTTATCAACCAAAGGAGTGATCGTGCATAACACGTCGGCGACTACTGTCCCTTGGGGCATGCGCCGCATGGAACCGCTCCGTAATGGCGAGGCCTCCCCGTGGCAGTACGCGGGACTCGACCCACAGACACAGACCGGCCGTTGGGTTGGCAGCGACGGTCAGATGACCCCCGCCGAACTCGGCAAACACGGAACATCCGTCAACACTTACCCGCCCACGCAGCTGAGCAAGGACGGTAAGCAGGACAGCGACTCGGGCCACGACGCGACCCAGGATTAAGGGAGACCCCATGGACGGACGCCCGGTGCTGGTCTCGACCGAGTACGAGGACCCGACCGCTGATCTCGTCATAGCCGAGTTGAACCGTCGCCGGGTGCCCGTCCTACGGCTCGACCCCGGACAAGACTTCCCCGGGGCCGCCGTGCTCACGGCGAGCACCCGAGAGGACGGTTGGTCCGGCACCCTGGCCATCGGGGGCCGGACAGCCGAGCTGCACAGCGTGCGCGCGCTCTATCACCGACGACCGAACCCGTTCACACCGAACGGGGACGACCAGAACTCAGTGTTCGCGGCCCAGGAGAACCGCCGCGGGCTGGGGGGCGTGCTCGGTGCGCTGCCCGGGTGCCTCTACCTCAGTCACCCGCAGGCCATTGCCCACACGGAGTACAAGCCCGCACAGCTCGCCGCGGCCTTGCGGCTCGGGCTGCTAGTGCCCGAAACATTGATCACCAACGACCCTGCACGAGCCAAAGAGTTCTGCGCCCGACAAGCCACGATCTACAAGCCGTTGCACGCGGGCGCGTACACCATGGACGACGAGCCAGCAGGTATCTGGGCCGCTCGCGTGGAAGCGGGCGAGATCGACGATGCCGTGAAGCACAGCGCTCACCTGTTTCAAGCAGAAGTACCGAAGGTGGCCGACGTGCGCGCTGTGGTGGTGGATGACCGGGCGTTCTGCGTGCGCATCACGGCACCGCCCGGCGTGCTCGACTGGCGAGCCGATTACCGGAACTTGACCTACGAGTCCGCCGGGTGTCCCGAGGACGTACGCCGTGCCCTGGTGCAGTTCGTCAGAGACTTCGGGCTCAAGTTCGGTGCCTTCGACTTCGCTGTAACCGCTGAGGACTCGTGGTGGTTCCTGGAGTGCAACCCGAATGGTCAGTGGGCTTGGCTGGAAGATGCGGCCGGACTGCCGATCACTGCTGCGATTGCGGATGTGCTGGAGAACGGAGAGCGCCAACCATGACCGACCCCAAGTCGTCCGAGCATCTGCGGGCCGGACTCGCCCGCCGACTCAAGGAAGCCGGCGTGCTCCGAAACCCGCTGTGGGAAGCCGCGGTGACGGCCGTACCCCGTGAAGCGTTTCTGTCGCGAGGGTGGTTCGAGCACGACGGGGGTGGCTGGTATCGCCCCGTACACCCCGACTCCGCTACAGCTCTGGCACGGGTGTACGAGGACGACACCCTTGTGACGCAGGTGGCCGGTTCGGTGTTCCCTGAGCAGGTAGAGGGACGCATTTCCGGTGCCCCGTCGTCGTCTTCCACACTTCCCGGGCTTGTGGTCCGCATGCTGGAAGAGTTGCACGTATCCGAGGGCACGGAGGTTCTGGAGATCGGGACGGGGACGGGATACTCGACTGCGCTTCTGTCGCACGTCGTCGGTGAGGACAACGTGACCACGGTGGAAGTGGACCGAGAGCTGTCCGACCGTGCGGGGATGGCTCTCGCCCAAGCCGGATACTGGCCCAATCGTGTGGTCGGGGACGGCCTGACGGGCTACCCGCACAGCAGTCCGTACGACCGGGTGGTCGCTACCTGCGGCGTCCAAACCGTCCCGGCTGAGTGGGTCGCGCAGACTCGGCCCGGCGGGGAAGTCCTGGTGACGGTCGGCGGGTGGATGAACGCGTCCGAGCTGGTGCGACTGACAGTCGCCGAAGACGGTACGGCAAGCGGTCCGATCCTCGGGGGGCAGGTGTCGTTCATGCTCGCCCGCCCGCAGCTTCCGCCCCCGTTCGGGTTGCTGCCCGATCTCGACTCGGGCACAGCCTCTCCGGCGGGGCTCGGGGCTGACGTGCTGGACGACTGGACGACGCGGTTCGTCGCCCAGTTCGCCACGCCGAATGCCCAGAGGCTTACGCTCGAACGCAACGGACGGACGGAACACGTCATCATCGATGTACATGCCGAAGCGCGGGCAGTCCTGTACCAGGAAGACGGGCGGTGGATGGTCCGGCAAGCTGGCCCCGAACGGCTGTGGGACATGATCACCGAGCGCGTCACGCAGTGGCAGAAGGACGGGCAACCACCAGCCGAGCGAATGCAGCTGCACGTCACCCCCGATGGGCAACGCCTTGCGTGGGCGTGATCGCTACCAACGCGCCTTGAACTCACTACCCGACCCGTCCACCTCGCGTCGCACCTCAGCCCTGTGTGGGCCGGAGGCGAGCGAACTGTTGGTCCACCAGGTCAACGCACTCATGGATGCTGGGCGCTGGCTCGCCCACGCACGCGCGCATCAGCGCGATCGCCTGAACATTGCACCCGTCGGCAATGAGGTGATCCACCTCTGCCTGAACGTCGCACGGGAGTCTTTCCCACAGAGCGCCTTCCACCCCGGTATTCAACCTCAAGCCCCTGCAGCTGGTACACGACGCATCACCCGCTGACAGAGCCGCCCCGGCCCCATACCAGCACCGTCACGACGGACCGTCCCATTCCAGGAGCGGACACCCCGTGCAGGAGCAAACGCCCAGCTACGAACACCGGGATTCGCCGTTTCTCAGGAGGACCGGGGCGCAGCCCCAGAAGACACCGGCCGCGTCAGCCCCAGCAAGTCCCGCGCCGGCCCCGTCGGCCGTTGCCCGTGCGGCCACACCGCCCGCAACGCCCGCCGCAAAGCGAGCCCCGCCACGTGGATCTCGACCAGGCGCCCGGACGCGAGTTCGTCCCGCACCGCCAGCTCGCTCAGCACCGACGGCCCCGCGCCGCCCACCACGGCCGACTTCACGGCCGTGGTCGACGCCAGCTCCAGCAGCGGCGCAGCCGTCACACCCCCCAGTGCCGCATCCAGCACCTGCCGCGTCCCCGACCCCCGCTCCCGCAGGATCAGCGGGGTCGCCGCCAACTCCCCCGCGTCCAGCGGGGAACGGCGTCGCGCCCACGGGTGGCCCGGCGGGGCCACCACCACCAGCCGGTCGTGCCCCACGACCACCCCGTCGAGCCCGGCCGGCACGTCGAGCCCCTCGACGAAGCCCAGGTCCGCCTCCCCCGCCAGCAGCCGTTCCGCCACCGCCGCCGAGTTCCCGGCCAGCAGCGACACCGCCGTACCGGGCCGCTGCGCGCGCAGCGCGACCAGCCAGCCGGGCAGCAGGTACTCGGCGATCGTCATGCTCGCCGCCACCCGCAGCCGCGAGTCGCGCCGCCCCCGGAGCGCCTGTGCCCCGGCGTCGAAGGCCTCGGCCGCCTCCACGATCCGTCGTGCCCAGTCGGTGACGAGCACCCCGGCGTCCGTCAGCCGCGAGCCGCGCGGCGACCGCTCCACGAGGGCCACGCCGAGCAGCCGCTCCATGCTGCGGATGCGCCCGCTGGCGGCGGGCTGGGTGATGCCCAGCTCCCGGGCCGCCCGCCCCAGGCTGCCCAGCCGGGCCACGGCGAGCAGCAGCTCCAGCGCCCCGAGGTCGGGCACCCGGTGCGCCAGCGGAACCTGCGGACCGTTCTCCTCGCTCATAACCCCAGCTTATGCCCTCATAGCCACAACGTCCCTGGTGGGAGCCCCGGCCGCGGGAGACCGTGGACCCATGAGACACCTCGGCCCCAACTGGTACGCCTCGGTCATGGGCACGGCGATCGTCGCCGCGGCCGGCGCCGCCCTCCCGCTGCACGCGCCCGGACTGCGCGGCGCCTACGAAGCCGTGTGGGCGCTGGCCGCCCTCATGCTGCTGACCCTGCTCACAGCACGGGCCGTGCACTGGACCCGCCACTCCGACCAGGCCCGCCGGCACCTGGACGACCCGGCCGTCGCCCCCTTCTACGGCTGCCTGGCCATGGCCCTCCTCGCCGTGGGCGGCGCCACCCTCTCCGTCGGCTCCAGGGTGATCGGGCAGGGCCCGGCCGTGGCCGCCGACGCCGTGCTGTGGACCGCCGGCACCGTCGTCGGCCTGATAGCGGCGGCCGGCGTCCCGTACCTGATGGTGACCCGGCACCGCATCGAGCCGGGCCAGGCCTCCCCGGTGTGGCTGCTGCCCGTGGTGGCGCCGATGGTGTCCGCCGCGCTGGGCCCCGCGCTCGTACCGCACCTGCCTGCCGGGCAGTGGCGGGACGCGATGACGCTGGGCTGCTACGCCCTGTTCGGCATGAGCCTGCTCACCGTTCTCCTCATCCTGCCGCTGGTCTTCTCGCGGCTGGTCCACCACGGGCCGCTGCCGCTCGCGCTCACCCCGGCGCTGTTCCTGGTGCTGGGCCCGCTGGGCCAGTCCGTGACGGCCGTCAACAACCTCGCCGATGCCACCGCGGGCGGCCCGTACGCCTCCGCCACCGCCGCGTTCGCCGTGCTCTACGGCGTCCCCGTGATCGGCTTCGCCGTGCTGTGGCTGCTGATCTCCATGGCGATGACGGTACGGGCCTTCCGGCGGGGCATGGGCTTCGCGATGACCTGGTGGGCGTTCACCTTCCCCGTCGGCACCTGCGTCACGGGCGCGGCCGCGCTGGGCCGCCATACCGGGCTGCACGCCTTCACCTGGCTGGCCGTCGCCCTGTACGTGCTGCTGGTGACCGCCTGGGCGGTGGCCGGGACCCGCACGCTGGCCGGGCTGGTCAGCGGACGGCTGCTCGCAGCGCCCGCCCCAGCACCTCTGGTGCCTGTGCCAGTGATGGTCCGTACCAGGTGAGATGACGCCCGCTGACGAGCGCGGACGGCAGCCCCGGGAACGCCTCGGGGCCGTCGTCGTGTGCGAAGCGGTAGGGCTCGTCGGGCAGGACGACCAGTTCCGCGCCGGATGAGTTGAGCTCGTCCAGGGGGATGCTGGGGTAGCGCTCGGCGTGCCCGGCGTGGACGTTGGCCACGCCGAGGCGGGCGAGGAGGTCGCCCGCGAAGGTGTCCCGGCCGAGGACCATCCAGGGCCGGCGCCACACGGGCACGACGGCCCGCACCGGGGGCCCTGCGGGCGGCAGTTGGTGCCAGGCGGTACGGGCCGCGTCCAGCCAGGCGGGGCGCGACAGCCCGCAGGCGTCCACCAGGACGCGCTCCAGCTCGCTCAACGCCTGGTCCAGCGTGCGGATTTCGGTGACGAGCACCGTCAGCCCCGCGGCGCGCAGCGCGTCCAGGTCCGGGGCGCGGTTCTCCTCCTCGTTGGCGATGACGAGGTCGGGCGCGAGGCGCGCGATGCGGGCCGTGTCGGGGTTCTTGGTGCCGCCGATGCGGACGACGTCCAGGTCTGCGGGGTGGTCGCACCAGTCGGTTGCACCGACGAGCAGTTCGGGGGCGGTGGCGGCCACGGCCTCGGTGAGGGAGGGGACGAGGGAGACGACTCGGCGGACGGTCATGGGGTGATGATGCCCCGGTCCCACCCTTTCGCCGTTTCTCGGGGCTTCGCCCCGAACCCCGGACCCTCGGCGGGGTCCGGGGCGGTGCGTCGACTGCGGGCGCGTCGTGGCTGGTCGCGCAGTTCCCCGCGCCCCTTCGGGGCGCTAGTGCACCGGCGCCATCTTGTCCTCCAGCCCCGGCCGCGCGTCGAGCCATCGACGTGCGGACTCCTTCTCCTTGCCCTTGCCGCCCTTCTGGATCTCCGCCTCCAGGGACGACAGGTCCTTCTCCGACATCTTGAAGTTCTTCACCCACTCCGCGATCTTCGGGAAGTCCTTGGCGAAGTCCTTCTTGCCCACCGCGTGGATCTGCTCGCCCTCGCCCCAGGCGCCCTTGGGGTCCTTGAGCTTCTTCAGGTCGTAGGTGCCGTAGGCCCAGTGCGGCGACCACAGGGTGGTCACGACGGGTTCCTTCTTCTTGATGGCCCGGTCCAGGTCGGCCAGCATCGTGGCCGTCGAGGACGAGACGACCTTGTACTCGCCGTCCAGGCCGTACTCCTTGAGCACCTTGTCGTTGAGCTTGCCCATCATCCCGGCGCTGGCCTCGATGCCGACGATCCTCCCGCCGAACTCGGCGCTCCGGCCCTTGAGATCGGCCAGCGAGTTGACGTCCTTGACGTACGAGGGAACGGTCAGCTCCAGCGAGGTCGGCCCGTACCAGGAGCCGAGGTCGGTGAGCTTGTCGCCGTAGCGGTCCATGTACTGCTTGTGCGTCGTGGGCAGCCACGAGTCGAACTGGACGTCCATCTGGCCCTGGGCCAGGGCCGTGTAGAGCGGCCCGGGGTCGAGCTGCTTGACGTCCGGCTTGTAGCCGCGGTCCTCCAGGATGTTCTGCCACAGGTAGGTCGAGGCGACGGCCTCGTCCCACGGGAAGTAGCCGAGCTTCACGGTCTTGCCCTGGCCGACGTTCTTGCCCGCGGCCACGGTGTCCCGGTCGCCGTCGCCGCCGGCGATCCGCATGCCGCCCGCGACGAGTGCGAGGACGACGACGCCCACGGTGGCCACGGCCGTGCCCGGCCGGTAGCGCAGGACGCTCGCGTAGCGCGAGAGGCCCACGGCACCCTGCGCCGCGGCGGCCCGGCGGCCCAGCGCCGAGACCCGGCGGCTGAGCGCGCCCGTCATCCGGTCCAGGTACATGGCGAGGACGACGACGGCGAGGCCGCTCTCCACGCCGCGGCCGATGTCGACCTGGGTGACGGCCGCGTACACGGCCTCGCCCAGGCCGCCCGCGCCCGCCATGCCGGCGATGACGACCATGGACAGCGCGAGCATGATGACCTGGTTGACGCCCGCCATGATGGTGGGCAGCGCCAGCGGCAGCTGGACCCGGGTGAGGGTCTCGCGCGGCGGCGTGCCGAACGCCTTGGCCGCCTCGACGAGTTCGCCGTCGACCTGGCGGATGCCGAGCTCGGTCATCCGCACGCCCGGCGGCATCGAGAAGACGACCGTCGCGATCAGGCCCGGCACGGTGCCGATGGAGAAGAACATCACGCCGGGGATGAGGTAGACGAAGGCCGGCATCGTCTGCATGACGTCCAGGACGGGGCGCAGCACGCCGCTGACCCGCCGGTTGCGGGCCGCCCAGATGCCCAGCGGCACGGCGGTCAGCAGGGTGAGGACACTCGCGACGAGCACGAGGGACAGCGTGGACATGGCCTCGTGCCACAGCCCGAAGGAGTCGATGAGCGCGAGGCCCGCGAAGGCGAGCACGGCGGCGAGCAGGCCGCGCAGCCACCAGGCGACGACCGCGAGGATGCCGGCCATGAGCAGCGCGTTCGGGGCGCCGAGCACCGCGTCCACGCCGTCGTACATACCGCTCAGGACGGTGCTGATGGCGTCGAAGAGACCGCCGAGATGGGCCTGGAGCCAGTCGACGGCGCTCTTGGCCCAGCTTCCGAGGTGGATCCTAGGCACCGGCGGTCACCTCCTCGGCGCGCTGCACCGGCCGGTCGCTCAGGGCCGCCATGAGGCGGTCCCGGGTGACCACGCCGGTGGGCCGTCCGGCCTCGTCCGTGACGACGACCGGGTCGCCGTTGCACGCGAAGGGGGCGAACAGCTCGGCGACGGGCGCCTCGGCGCTCACGGTCGCGGCGCCGTCCGGGACGGCAGCGGCCTTTTCCATGATGGATCCCGCAGTGAGGACCCGGGAGCGGTCGACGTCCTGGATGAAGGAGGCGACGTAGTCGTCGGCGGGCCGGACGAGGATGTCCTCGGCGGTGCCGTTCTGGACGATGCGGCCGTCGCGCATGACGGCGATCCGGTCGCCCAGGCGCATGGCCTCGTTGAGGTCGTGGGTGATGAACACGATCGTCTTCTTGAGTCGCTTCTGCAGGTCGAGCAGCTGGTCCTGCATGTCGCGGCGGATCAGGGGGTCGAGGGCGCTGAAGGACTCGTCCATCAGCAGCAGGTCGGCGTCGGTGGCCAGCGCGCGGGCGAGGCCGACGCGCTGCTGCATGCCGCCCGAGAGTTCGTCGGGCCAGGACTTCTCCCAGCCCTTCAGCCCGGCCAGGTGCAGCGCCTCGGTGGCCCGCTCCTCGCGCTCCCCGCGGGGCACGCCGCGCACCTCCAGCCCGTAGGCCGCGTTCTCCAGCACGCTGCGGTGCGGGAAGAGGGCGAAGTGCTGGAAGACCATGCTGATGTTCCGGGAGCGGACCTCGCGCAGCTCGCGCGGGGACAGGGCGGTCAGGTCCTGTCCGTCGTAGCGCACCCGGCCGGCGGTGGTGTCCTCCAGTCCGTTGAGCATGCGCAGCAGCGTGGACTTGCCGGATCCCGAGAGACCCATCACCACGAAGATCTGGCCCGCCTCGACCTCGAACGAGGCGTCGATGACCGCCGCCGTGGTGCCCTCCGCACGCAGCTCCTCGCGGCTCGCGCCGCTCTTGAGCCGCGGCACGGCGGCTTCGGGTCGTTTGCCGAACACTTTGTACAAGTGCTCGGCCTGCAGCCTGATCACATACACCTCTCGGGTCGAACTCGTTTCACCCGGCCTCCCCCGACGAGCCGGGTGTACAACGGACCGCGCCTGCCCCGGCCCATTCCGGTCAAACCGAACAGTGAGCCAGTTCACATGTCGGTGGCATACGGCATCATCTGACCCGTGACGCGACGCCTGATGCTCCTCGACACCGCCTCCCTGTACTTCCGCGCCTACTTCGGCGTGCCGGAGTCGGTGAAGGCCCCGGACGGCACGCCCGTGAACGCGGTGCGCGGCCTGCTCGACTTCATCGCCCGGCTCGTCGCCGACCACCATCCGGACGACCTGGTGGCCTGCATGGACGCCGACTGGCGCCCGCAGTGGCGGGTGGACCTGATCCCCTCGTACAAGGCGCACCGGGTGGCCGAGGAGGTCGAGGGCGGGCCGGACGAGGAAGAGACGCCGGACACGCTGTCCCCCCAGGTCCCGGTGATCGAAGCGGTGCTCGACGCGCTGGGCATCGCCCGCATCGGCGCCGCGGGGTACGAGGCGGACGACGTGATCGGCACCCTGACCGCGCGGGCGCGGGGCCCGGTGGACATCGTCACCGGCGACCGCGACCTCTACCAGCTCGTCGACGACGCGCGCGGCGTGCGCGTGCTGTACCCGGTCAAGGGCGTCGGCACGCTGCAGACCGTGGACGAGGCGGTGCTGCGCGAGAAGTACGGGGTGGACGGGCCGGGGTACGCGGACCTGGCGCTGCTGCGCGGCGACCCCAGCGACGGACTGCCGGGCGTGCCGGGCATCGGCGAGAAGACGGCCGCGAAGCTGCTGGCGGCGTACGGGAACCTCGCCGGGATCATGGCCGCCGCGGAGGACCCGGCGTCCCGGCTGACACCCGCGCAGCGCAGGCGGCTGCTGGAGTCCCGCCCGTACCTGGAGGTGGCGCCCACGGTGGTGCGGGTCGCCTCCGACGTGCCGGTGCCGCCGTGCGACATCGCCCTGCCGGCCGGGCCCCGCGATCCGGATGCGCTGGAAATGCTCGCGGCGCGCTGGGGATTGGGCGGATCCCTGCAGCGGCTGCTCACCGTCCTGGCCGGGTGAGCTGTAAAGTTAGGCACACCTTACCAATCGTTGCATCGCGCCCCAGGGAGACAGCCGTGGCAGAGCGTCCCGTCCGCAAGAAATCGCAGGTGACCCGCGCCCGCGTGGTGCGCACCGAGCGCCTCTCCCCGCACATGGTCCGAGTGGTGCTCGGCGGCGAGGAGCTCGCCGGGTTCGGCGCCGGCGAGTGCACCGACCACTACGTCAAGCTGCTCTTCCCCGTCGAGGGCGTCGACTACCCCGAGCCGTTCGACATCGACGCGATCCGCCGCGACATGCCGCGCCACGCATGGCCGCGGACCCGCACGTACACGGTCCGCGCCTTCGACCGCGCGGCGCAGGAGCTCACGGTCGACTTCGTCGTCCACGGCGACGAGGGCCTCGCCGGGCCGTGGGCCGTCCGCGCCGAACCGGGCACGGAGATCCTCTTCCTGGGCCCCGGCGGCGCCTACGCCCCCGACCCGGCCGCCGGCTGGCACCTGCTCGTGGGCGACGAGAGCGCGCTGCCGGCCATCGCCGCGGCGCTGGAGCGGATGCCGGAGGGCGCCGTGGTCCACGCCTTCGTCGAGGTCGCCGACGAGCGGGAGCGGCAGGAGCTGCAGCTGCCCGCCGGGGTGGAGGTCTCCTGGCTGCACCGCGACGGCGCGCCGGTCGGCAAGGCCCTGGTGGAGGCGGTGCGTTCGCTCGACTTCCCGCCGGGCGACGTGCACGCCTTCGTCCACGGCGAGGCCGGCTTCGTGAAGGAGCTGCGCCGCCACCTGCGCATGGAGCGCGGGGTGCCGCGCGAGCGGCTGTCGATCTCCGGCTACTGGCGCCGGGGCCACGACGAGGACGGCTGGCAGGCGTCGAAGCGCGAGTGGAACCAGCAGGTCGAGGCCGAACAGGAAGGCCCGGCAGCGGCCTGACGCCCCGTATCCTCGCTGCATGATTCTTGCCCGGACAGCCGTGGCCGCGGCCACCGTGGCCACGCTCGCCCTGTCCTCCCCCGACCCCGGCTCCGGCGACTCGTCGCTGGTGCACGAGGGCAGCGCCGCCCAGCGCGGCCGGGAGACGGTCTTCACGGTGACGGCCGACCAGGGCCACGGCAGTCTGACCGTGGAGTCGGAGGCATTCGTGAAGAAGCTCACGCTCGGGGAGAAACGGTTCCGTACGGGCAAGGACGGCGAGCTCTACACCAGGGTGGCCGGCATGGTCCCCTGCGACATCGAACCGGGCACGTACCCCGTGGAGTTGAAGGAGGACGACGAGACGGTGGACACCGCCGAACTGACCGTCACCTCCGACATGGACCCGGGGAACCGGGACTTCTGTGCGTCGCACGCGAGTTACGAGGACGCGGTGGACCGGACGAGCGAGACGGCACCGGATCCGGACGAGGACGGCGACGGGGGCGTCGGCCTGGGCGAGTTGGCGGCGGTGATCGCGGGGACCGCGGTGCTGTCCGCCGTGCTGGCGTCTGCGGCGACGTACTTGGTGACGCGGCGCAGGAGGAGGAGCCCCTGACCCGCCCCGCGCCCCGGGGGGGGGGGGGGGGACGTGGGTGTGGGGAGCGCACCCGTCGGTACGAGAGTC
>NZ_JBSFWU010000030.1:0-72741 GCF_053594995.1 Streptomyces sp. NPDC002536 | reverse complement strand
AGCCGCCCGCCCGGTCCGGCCCCTGGGGTGCGGTCTCCGGCACCCGCATCTCCTCCAGCGAGCTCTTCCGCAGCACCCGCTCGTCGCCGTCCAGCAGGAACGCGGCGAACCGGCCGAGGTCGGCCGCCGTCGACCAGAGCTGTCCGGCGGGCGCCATCCGCCCGGTGTCGGTGAGCGGTTCGGGGAGCAGGACGTCCGCCCAGGGGTGAACGGCCCAGCCCTCGGCGTGCGGTGCCTCGGGGGCGAGCGTCGTGCGGTGCATGCCGAGCGGCTCCAGCACCTCGCGGCGCAGCACGGTGTACCAGCTCTCGCCGCGCAGCTGCTCGACCAGGGCGCCCAGGAGGGCGTATCCGGGGTTGGAGTAGTGGTGGGTGCGGCCGGGCGCATGGACCCGGGGGCGCTCGCCGAAGACGTCGCCGAGCCCGGGGCGCAGGGCGCCGTCCGTGCGCTCCCACCACGGGCCCCGCGTCTCCGCCGCGAGCCCGGAGGTGTGCGCCAGGAGCTGGGCGATGGTCGCCTCGCCGCCCTCGGGGGTGCCGAGGTGGCTGCCGAGGCGGTCGTCGAGCCCCAGCAGCCCCTCGTCGCGCAGCCGCAGCACGAGAACGGCCACGAAGGTCTTGGTGATCGAGCCGATCCGGTACTGGGTGTCCGCCCCGGGCACCGCCCCGGCCACGCTGCCCCGCCCGGCCGTCCACACCGTGCGCCCGTCCCGCACCACCGCCCCCACGAGGGAGGGGGCGCGGCCCTTCGTCTGGGCGACGGCGACCCGGTGCAGCAGGGCACGACGGGTGGCGGGGAGCAGGTCGGCGGACTCTTCGGACACGGCGTGTACGGGCGAGACGTTCATGAACGCACCCTAATGAGGCCCGATTTGTGCCGCACGCCCATGTCGCGCGGCCCGGATCAGGTCTGCGCCATGTCCACGAAGCGCGAGTAGTGGCCCTGGAAGGCCACGGTGATGGTGGCCGTGGGGCCGTTACGGTGCTTGCCGACGATGATGTCCGCCTCGCCCGCGCGGGGCGACTCCTTCTCGTACGCGTCCTCGCGGTGGAGCAGGATGACCATGTCGGCGTCCTGCTCGATCGAACCCGATTCACGGAGGTCCGAGACCATCGGCTTCTTGTCCGTGCGCTGCTCGGGACCACGGTTCAGCTGCGACAGCGCAATCACGGGGACCTCGAGCTCCTTGGCGAGGAGCTTGAGGTTACGGGACATGTCCGAGACCTCCTGCTGACGGCTCTCGGGGCGGCGGGCGCCTCCGGACTGCATCAGCTGGAGGTAGTCGATGATGACGAGCTTGAGGTCGCTGCGCTGCTTGAGGCGGCGGCACTTGGCGCGGATCTCCATCATCGACAGGTTCGGCGAGTCGTCGATGAAGAGCGGGGCGGCCGAGACGTCGGGCATCCGGCGGGCCAGGCGCGTCCAGTCGTCGTCCGTCATGGAGCCCGAGCGCATGTGGTGCAGGGCGACCCGGGCCTCGGCCGACAGCAGACGCATCGCGATCTCGTTGCGCCCCATTTCGAGGGAGAAGATCACGCTGGGCAGCCCGTGCTTGATCGAACAGGCCCGGGCGAAGTCCAGCGCGAGGGTGGACTTACCCATGGCGGGACGGGCGGCGATGACGATCATCTGGCCGGGGTGGAGGCCGTTGGTGAGGGCGTCCAGATCGCTGAAGCCGGTGGGGACGCCGGACATCTGGCCGCTGCGCGAGCCGATGGCCTCGATCTCGTCGAGCGCGCCCTCCATGATGTCGCCGAGGGGGAGGTAGTCCTCGCTGGTGCGCTGCTCGGTGACGGCGTAGATCTCGGCCTGGGCGTTGTTGACGATGTCGTCGACGTCGCCGTCGGCCGCGTATCCCATCTGGGTGATGCGGGTGCCGGCCTCGACCAGGCGGCGCAGCACGGCCCGCTCGTGGACGATCTCGGCGTAGTACTCGGCGTTGGCCGCGGTGGGGACGGACTGCACCAGGGTGTGCAGATAGGCCGCGCCGCCGACGCGGTTGATCTCGCCGCGCTTGGTGAGCTCCGCCGCAACGGTGATCGGGTCGGCGGGCTCGCCCTTGGCGTAGAGGTCGAGGATGGCCTGGTAGACCGTCTCGTGGGCCGGGCGGTAGAAGTCGTGGCCCTTGAGGACCTCGACCACGTCGGCGATGGCGTCCTTGGACAGCAGCATGCCGCCGAGGACGGACTGCTCGGCGTCGAGATCCTGCGGGGGGACGCGCTCGAAGCCGGCGCCCCGGTCCCAGCCGCCCTCCTCGCCGCCGCGCTCGTGCTGATCGCCACGGCCGCCGCCCTTGCCCTCGCCACGGCGGGGGCGGGAGACCGGGAGCCGGTCGCCGGGGCCGCTGTCGGCCCAGGGGTCGTCCATGGGCTCGTGAATGCTCACCCTGCCACCTCCTCCCGTCCGCGGGGCGGACCTCACCGTGCCCCTCATTCCTACGGCACGGCTCCGACAATCAAGACGCCCGACTCCGGCTGTCGCGGGGTCCGGTGCGCGGCCGGAACAGGCGCGGGGCGCCGGTCCACGGTAGGCCCGTCGGCACCGTCAGCCAATCTGGTTATCCACAGGCGGTGTGGATGACGGGCCCCATCCTGTGGAGAACCCCCCGGAACCTGTGCACGGCACGGGGGAAACTGCTGTGGACAAACACACAATCACCCGCAGCTCACCCTTCTGACCTGCACAGATGCCATCCACCGGCTGTTGAGGAGAAAAACTTCCGCCGTCCGTCGGAGATCGCGACAAACGGCGCAGAGAAGATCACACCCAGCCCCGGCAAGTAAGGGGCGTAGAGTAGAGAGGCTGCTTACCTGTGGAAGATTGGACAGCGAAGATTTGGACGGCCCCATAACCCAGGCCCCCGTGCTCGGCCGGCGCAGCCTCCGCCGGCACGACCGCGAGATCCTCGCCCTCGCCGTGCCCGCCTTCGGCGCGCTCGTCGCGGAACCCCTCTTCGTCATGGCCGACAGCGCGATCGTCGGCCACCTCGGCACTCCCCAGCTCGCCGGTCTCGGCGTCGCCGCGGCCCTGCTCACCAGCGCCGTCAGCGTCTTCGTCTTCCTCGCGTACGCCACCACCGCCGCCGTCGCCCGCCGTGTCGGCGCGGGGGACCTCCCCTCCGCCATCCGGCAGGGCATGGACGGCATCTGGCTGGCCCTGATGCTCGGGGCCGCGGTCACGGCCGCCGTGCTGCTCACCGCGCCCGCGCTGGCCGGGCTCTTCGGCTCGTCCCCGGCCGCGGCCCCCTATGCCGTCACGTACCTGCGCATCAGCGCCCTGGGCATCCCCGCCATGCTGGCCGTCCTCGCCGCCACGGGCGTGCTGCGCGGGCTCCAGGACACCCGGACGCCGCTCTGCGTCGCCGTCGGCGGCTTCGCCGCCAATGCCGGCCTCAACGTCGCCCTCGTCTACGGCGCGGGCCTCGGCATCGCCGGCTCCGCCTGGGGCACCGTGATCGCACAGTGCGCGATGGCCGCCGTCTACCTCACCGTCGTCGTCCGCGGCGCGCGGCGGCACGGCGCCTCGCTGCGGCCCGACGCCGCAGGCATCCGGGACTGTGCCCGGGCGGGCGTGCCGCTGCTGGTCCGTACGCTCTCGCTGCGGGCCGTGCTGCTGATCGCCACCGCGGTCGCCGCCCGGCTCGGCGACGAGGACATCGCCGCCCACCAGGTCGTGCTGACCCTGTGGAGCCTGCTGGCCTACGCGCTGGACGCGATCGCGATAGCCGGGCAGGCGATCATCGGCCGGTACCTCGGCGCGGACGACCCCGCGGGCGCCCGGGCCGCGTGCCGCCGCATGGTGCAGTGGGGCATCGCCTCGGGCCTGGTGCTGGGGCTGCTGGTGGTGGCCGGGCGGCCGCTGTTCGTCCCGCTCTTCACCTCGGACCCGGCCGTCCGCGACGCGCTGCTGCCCGCCCTGCTCGTGGTGGCCGTGAGCCAGCCGGTGGCGGGAGTGGTGTTCGTCCTGGACGGCGTGCTGATGGGCGCGGGCGACGGGCCGTACCTGGCCTGGGCGATGCTGGCCACCCTCGGCGTCTTCGCCCCCGTCGCCCTGCTGGTGCCGGGACTGGGCGGCGGCCTCACCGTGCTGTGGTGGGCGATGACGCTGATGATGGCGGTCCGCCTGGCCACCCTGTGGCAGCGGGCCCGCTCCGGCCGCTGGATCGTCACGGGAGCGGTGCGCACGTCCGGCTCGTGACGTGCCAGGTGCTGGAAACGGCGGAAGGGCCGCACCCCGCAGGGGGTGCGGCCCTTCACGGCCAGTGCAGCGGTCAGGCCGCGATGACCTCGACGCCGAGCTTGGCGACGACGTCGGCGTGCAGACGCACGGACACCTGGTGGGCACCGAGGGTCTTGATCGGCGCAGCGACCTCGACGCGGCGCTTGTCCACGTCCGGGCCACCGGCAGCCTTGATCGCCGAGGCGATGTCGGCCTGGGTCACCGAACCGAACAGGCGGCCGGCCTCGCCGGCGCGGACGGCCAGCTTGACCTTGGCAGCCTCGAGCTGACCCTTGATCTCGTTGGCCTGCTCGATCGTGGCGATCTCACGGATCTTGCGACCGCGGCGGATCTGAGCGACGTCCTGCTCGCCACCCTTGGTCCAGCGGATCGCGAAACCGCGCGGGACCAGGTAGTTGCGGGCGTAGCCGTCCTTGACGTCGACGACGTCGCCGGCGACACCGAGGCCGGAGACCTCGTGGGTGAGGATGATCTTCATTAGTTGGTCACCCTTCCCTTATCGCGCGGACGAGGTGTAGGGCAGCAGCGCCATCTCACGGCTGTTCTTCACGGCCGTGGCGACGTCACGCTGGTGCTGGGTGCAGTTGCCGGTCACGCGACGGGCACGGATCTTGCCGCGGTCGGAAATGAACTTCCGCAGCATGTTCGTGTCCTTGTAGTCCACGTAAGCGGTCTTGTCCTTGCAGAACGCGCAGACCTTCTTCTTAGGCTTGCGCGGAGGCGGCTTCGCCATTGTCTCTCTCCTGTGAATCAAGAAGTTTTGTGCTGACGCCCTCGGGCGGCCCTGCGGCCGGCCCGGGCCCCTGGGGGCCTAGAAGGGCGGCTCGTCCGAGTAGCCGCCGCCGGAGGAGTTGCCGGAGCCGCCGCCCCAGCCGCCTCCGCCGCCGCCCTGCTGGTTGCCGGACGGAGCGCCGGTGGCCCAGGGGTCGTCGGCGGGAGCCCCGCCGCCGCCCTGCTGCTGGCCGCCGGGACCGGAGCCCCAGCCGCCGCCCTGGCCACCGCCGTTGCCGCCGCCATAGCCACCCTGGCCACCGCGACCGGTGGTCTTGGTGACCTTCGCCGTGGCGTTCTTCAGGCTGGGCCCGACCTCTTCGACGTCGAGCTCGTAGACCGTGCGCTTGACGCCCTCGCGGTCCTCGTAGGACCGCTGCTTGAGCCGGCCCTGCACGACGACGCGCATGCCGCGCTGAAGCGACTCGGCGACGTTCTCCGCCGCCTGCCGCCACACCGAGCACGTGAGGAAGAGGCTTTCGCCGTCCTTCCACTCGTTGGTCTGGCGGTCGAAGGTGCGGGGAGTGGACGCGATGCGGAACTTCGCGACCGCCGCACCGGACGGGGTGAAGCGCAGCTCGGGGTCGTCGACGAGATTGCCGACGACCGTGATGACGGTCTCGCCTGCCATGGATGAACCTCTCGGCGGGTGTGCTGCTGGCTGCTTGTTGCTACTCGTGATGCAGCCCGATTACCTCTGAACCGCTGGGGTTCAGTGGGTCTCGGGACGGAGGACCTTGGTCCGGAGGACCGACTCGTTCAGGTTCATCTGGCGGTCGAGCTCCTTGACGACCGCAGGCGTGGCCTGCAGGTCGATGACCGAGTAGATGCCCTCGGGCTTCTTCTTGATCTCGTAAGCGAGACGACGACGGCCCCAGGTGTCGACCTTCTCGACCTTTCCGTTGCCCTCACGGACGACGGAGAGGAAGTTCTCGATCAGCGGGGAGACAGCGCGCTCCTCGAGATCGGGGTCGAGGATGACCATCACCTCGTAGTGACGCATGTGGAACCCACCTCCTTTGGACTCAGCGGCCACGGTCGATCCGTGGCAGGAGGGTCGTGATGCGTAAGCAACGGTATCGGCCGACACTGACATTCAGCGGAAGTCCCGCAGGTCGCCCCTGGGGGTGCCTCTGGGACCGAAGCTGGGTCTGGGCAGACACCGGTGCAGACCGTACACAGTACCCGCACTCCGGCGTCCGGTTGAAATCCGGCTGCCGGGCACCGAGTCTGGACCCGTCGGGTGTGACCGGCGCTACACAGCGCCGCCTGCCTTCAGGAGGTAGCCCATGACACAGGCGGTACGGCAGCCCCGCGGCCCCCGCGCGCTGGTCAATGCCGTTCTCAACAGCGACGGGAAGACCCATCCCGTCGAGAACACCTTCGTCGCGGTGACGGTCGTGCTCGGCGCCGTCGCCTTCATCTCCTCCGCGTTCAGCAACCTCCACCTGCTCAGCTCGTGGACCGGGCTGGCCGGCGTGCTCAGCGGCGCCTGGGGCCAGTTCATCTCGGCCACGACGGGCGAGCGCTTCCTGCTGATCATCGGGCTGGGCGCCTCGGCCATCGGCCTCTTCCTGGGCATCGCGCACGGCGGGCCCTTCGGAGGCCTGATCGGCTAGCGGCAGCCCGCCCCTGCCGTCGTAATGTCCTCGTACCCGGCCCCGCGGCCGGGTACGAGGGCAGGGCCGGGCGAGGCCGCAGGGCCGTACGGCCAAACGGGTCGCTCCACCGTCGCAGTAGGCTTCGGCGCGAGAGCCGGAGCCCCGACCCTGGGGACACACCTGCCGAGGAGCGCCCCGCAATGAGCCTGACCCTGAGGACCATCAGCCGAGAGCAGCATCTGGCGTACATCCAGAGCCTGCCCGCGGCGAGTCACATGCAGGTGCCGGCGTGGGCCGATGTGAAGGCCGAGTGGCGCTCCGAGAGCCTGGGCTGGTTCGACAAGACCGGTCAGATGGTCGGCGCCGGTCTGGTGCTCTACCGCCAGCTGCCCAAGATCAAGCGCTACCTGGCCTACCTCCCCGAGGGTCCGGTCATCAACTGGTACGCCCCGAACCTCGAGGACTGGCTCCAGCCCATGCTGGCCCACCTCAAGCAGCAGGGCGCCTTCTCGGTGAAGATGGGCCCGCCCGTGGTCATCCGGCGCTGGGACGCCAACGCGATCAAGGGCGGCATCGCCGACGCGGACGTGAAGCGGCTGCGCGACGTCGAGCCGACCTTCATCGAGCCGCGCGCCTTCGAGGTCGCCGACAAGCTGCGCCGGATGGGCTGGCAGCAGGGCGAGGACGGCGGCGCCGGCTTCGGCGACGTCCAGCCGCGCTACGTCTTCCAGGTGCCGCTGGCGAACCGCTCGCTGGAGGACGTCCACAAGAACTTCAACCAGCTGTGGCGCCGCAACATCAAGAAGGCCGAGAAGGCCGGCGTCGAGGTCGTCCAGGGCGGTTACGAGGACCTGGCCACCTGGCAGCACCTGTACGAGATCACCGCCGAGCGCGACAAGTTCCGCCCGCGCCCGCTGAGTTACTTCCAGCGCATGTGGACAGCCCTCAACTCCGAGGACCCCAACCGCATGCGGCTGTACTTCGCCGTGCACGAGGGCGAGGCCGTCGCCGCCGCGACGATGCTGATCGTCGGCGGGCACGTCTGGTACTCCTACGGCGCCTCCGCCAACCACAAGCGCGAGGTGCGCCCGTCGAACGCCATGCAGTGGCGAATGCTGCGGGACGCCTACGCGCTGGGCGCCACCGTCTACGACCTGCGCGGCATCGGTGACTCGCTGGACGAGAGCGACCACCTCTTCGGTCTCATCCAGTTCAAGGTCGGCACGGGCGGCGAGGCTGCCGAGTACCTCGGCGAGTGGGACTTCCCGCTCAACAAGCTGCTGCACAAGGCCCTCGACATCTACATGTCGCGCCGCTGAGCCGGCTGCTCCGACTGCTTCATCCACACCGAGGGAAAGGTTTCGGGACCGGCGATGGCGCTCACGCTCTATGTCGACACCGCGCGCTGGCGGGCACACCAGCAGTCCGTGATCCAGCAGTTTCCGGGGATCGTCCCGGTCTGCAAGGGCAACGGCTACGGATTCGGGCATGGACGCCTGGCCGATGAGGCGACCCGGATGGGCGCCGACCTCCTCGCCGTCGGCACCACCTACGAAGCGGCCACGGTCAAGGACCTCTTCAGCGGCGACCTGCTGGTGCTCACGCCCTTCCGGCTCGGCGAGGAGCCGGTGCCGCTGCCGGACCGCGTCATCCGTTCCGTCTCCTCGGTCGAGGGGGTACGCGGCCTGGTCGGCGCCCGCGTGATCGTCGAGGTCATGAGCAGCATGAAGCGGCACGGCATCAGCGAGGAGGACCTGCCCAAGCTGCACGCGGCCATCGAGGACGTGCGCCTGGAGGGCTTCGCGATACACCTCCCGCTGGACCACGCCGACGGCACCTCCGGCGTCGACGAGGTGGCCGCCTGGATGGAGCGGCTGCGCGCCGCCCACCTGCCGCTGCACACCATGTTCGTCAGCCACCTCAAGGCCGACGAACTGGCCCGGCTGCAGCAGCAGTTCCCGCAGACCCGCTTCCGCGCCCGGATCGGCACCCGGCTGTGGCTCGGCGACCACGACGCCACCCAGTACCGCGGCGCCGTCCTGGACGTCACCCGGGTGTCCAAGGGCGACCGCTTCGGCTACCGGCAGCAGAAGGCGGCCGGCGACGGCTATCTGGTCGTGGTGGCCGGCGGCACCTCGCACGGTGTCGGCCTGGAGGCCCCGAAGGCGCTGCACGGCATGATGCCGCGCGCCAAGGGCGTGGCCCGCGCGGGCCTGGCCACCATGAACCGCAACCTCGCGCCGTACGTCTGGGCGGGCAAGCAGCGCTGGTTCGCGGAGCCCCCGCACATGCAGGTCTCCATCCTCTTCGTGCCGGCCGACGCGCCCGCCCCCCAGGTCGGGGACGAGCTGGTGGCCCATCTGCGGCACACCACCACGCAGTTCGACCGCATCGTCGACCACTGATCCGACCCCCCTGACACGGGGAGCCGGGACCGCCGCCTACGGGTTGCGGCTCCCGGTGCCCCACTGGACGCGCGTGCCGTCGGCCCTGTCCTGCGGGTACGCCGCGTGCCGGGCCCGGCGGGCGGCGCCGGCCACGACCATGTCCGGCGCGCCGTCCAGGACGCCCCCGGAGGGGTCGTCTGATCCGTCCCGCCGCACGACGTCGCGCTCGGGCATCAGGATGTCCCGGACGACCAGGGCGCAGAGGTAGAGCGTGCCCAGCAGGTGCACGACGATGGCCAGTTGATAGCCCTCGGGCGGCAGGCCCTGGTGCTTGTCGCCGCTTCCCGTGTAGGCCAGGTAGAACCAGATGCCCAGGAAGTACAGGACCTCACAGGCCTGCCAGACGAGGAAGTCGCGCCACTTGGGCCGGGCCAGCGCCGCGAGCGGGACCAGCCAGAGCACGTACTGCGGCGAATAGACCTTGTTGACCAGGATGAAGAGCGCCACGACCAGGAAGGCCAGCTGCGCGAAGCGCGGCCGCCTGGGGGCGCACAGGGCGAGGGCGCCCAGGCCCAGGCAGCCGAGGACCATCAGCAGCGACGCATAGGTGTTGGCGTCGTCCAGGGGATTGCCCGTGCGCTGCGAGATGAACAGCCACACGGATCCGAAGTCGACCGGCCGGTCCTGGCTGAAGGTGTAGAACTTCGCCCATCCTTCGCGGATGCGGAAGCCGCCGGCATCGTGGGTGATCATCACTGGCAGGTTCACCACCAGCCAGGCGCCCGCCGCACCAACGGCCGCGCCCGTGAAGGCCCTCAGCCGCCCCGCCCTCAGGCACAGGACGAACAACGGCCCGAGCAGCAGCAGGGGATACAGCTTCGCCGCGGCGGCGAGCCCGATCAGGACGCCCGCCGCGATCCCCCGGCCGCGCGACCACAGGAGCATCGCGGCAGCGGTCAACGCGACCGCGAAGAGGTCCCAGTTGATGGTGGCCGTGAGCGCGAAGGCGGGCGCGAGGGCGACCAGCAGGGCGTCCCAGGGGCGGCGCCGGTGCGTGCGGGCCACGCACACCGCGATGACCGCGGTGCACGCCAGCAGCATCCCGGAGTTGACGAACCAGTACATCTGCTCGCGGTGCTGGACGGTGCCGCCGCCCGGCGTGAACAGCGCGGCGACCTCCATGAACAGGCCGGTCAGGACCGGGTATTCGAGGTAGTCCATGCCGCCGGAGAGGGACTGGGGAATCCGGTCGAAGTACGGAATGAGCCCCGCGTCGAAGCCGCGCCCGGTGTACAGGTGCGGGATGTCGGAGTAGCACGCGTGCGTGTACTGCGTGGTGGCGCCGAAGAACCAGCCGTGGTCGTAGCACGGCAGCTTCTGCACCATGCCGAGCGCGAACATCCCGATCGCCACGAGCGCGATCACCCTGACCGGCGTCCACCACCCGCCGGGCAGCGCCCGGCGGCCCATCGGCCCGCCGATGAGCTCACTGCCGGCGGCGGCCACCTCGTCCTCCACCGTGGGCCGTACCGGCCGCTCGTCGCGCTCGCTGCTCATGGACCCATCCTGCCGTAACCGCCTCGCCCCTGCCCGAGCCTGTGGATAACTCCGAGGGCCGCCCCGCACAGTGGCGGGACGGCCCTCGATGAGTGGTCGGCGGAGCGGGCTCCGCCGGACGGATGCGCCGGACGGGCGCCGGTCAGCCGTTCGGGCCTCCGAAGAGTCCGCCCGGCGAGTGCCGTGACGGGCTCGGCCCCGGCGTCTCGCCCCCGGTGTCGCCACCGGGGCCTCCGATGTCCCCGGAACCGCCCGGCCCGCCCGCGGCGCCCTGGTCGGCACCGCCGCTCGCGCCGCACTTGCCCTTGTGGCCGAACGGGGGGCAGGACTTGGACGCCGACGGGGAGCTGGACGGGGACTTCGACGGCGACGGCGACGCGGATGCCGTCGCCGAGGGCGACGCGGGCGCGACCGCGCTGGGGGAGGGGCTGGCGCCCTCCCCGTAGACCTTCACACCGATCGGCTGCGGCGCGTCGAACTGCTCGACGGGCGCGCCCTTGAGCGCCTGTCCCATGTAGTCGGCCCAGATCTGCGCGGGGAACGACGCACCGTGGATGGTGGCCTGACCGCCCACGCCGCGCATGGACAGGAACTCCTGCTGCTTGGCGTTGGGGTCGACGCGGTACATGCCGATTGCAGTGGACAGCTGCGGGGTGTAGCCCGCGAACCAGGCGGAGCGGTTGCCGTCGGTCGTACCGGTCTTGCCGGCCACCGGGCGGTCACCGAGCTGCGCCGACGTGCCGGTGCCCGCCTGGACCACGGTCCTCAGCACGTCGGTGACGTTGTTGGCCACGTTCGCGTCGAAGGCCTGCGCGCTCTTCTCCTCGTGCTCGAACACCGCCTTGCCGTCCTTCTCGACCTTGCCGACGGAGTACGGGTCGACCTGCTTGCCGCTGTCCGCGAAGGTCCCGTAGGCACCGGCCAGGCGGATTGCGCTGGGCGCCGAGGTGCCGAGCGAGAAGGTGGGAGTGAGGGAGGCCAGCTGGTCCTTGTCCAGGCCCGCCTTGAGCGCCGCGTCCTGGACCAGGTCGGTCCCCACGTCCATGCCGAGCTGGATGTAGGGGGTGTTCACCGAGAACTGCATGGCGGTGCGGAGGCTGATGGGGCCGCGGTCCTCGTCACCGTCGTTCTTCTGCTGCCACTCGCTGCCGTCCTTGTCGTGCCAGACGGTCCCGTCGTAGTTCCGCAGGGTCAGCTTGTCGTTGCCGTTGTAGATGCTCTCGGGCGAGACGAGCGTGCGCTGGCTGTCGCTCTGCTGCGGGCCGAGGCCCGGGTTGCGCTTCCCGTGCGTCATCGCGGCCGCCAGGACGAACGGCTTGAAGGTCGAGCCGACCTGGACACCGGTGTAGTCGGCGTTGTTGGTGAAGTGCTCCAGCGCGTTCTCGCCGCCGTAGATGGCGACGATCTTGCCGGTCTTGGGCTCCACCGAGGCGCCGCCGAACTGCACGTACTTGTCGACGTCCCGTGCGTCCGGCTTGATGTTGGCCTTGCGGACGTCCTCCACCGACTTGGTCAGCGCGGCGACCTTGTCGCGGTCGAAGGTCGTGTAGATCTGGTAACCGCCCTTGTCCAGCTCGGCCTTGCTGATCTTGGAGTGGGCGACGATGTAGTTGTCGGCCAGGTCGGTGAGGTAGCCGATCTGGCCGGCCCTGTTGGTCGCGGGCTTGGGCTTCTGCGGCTGCGGGAAACCCTTGGCGACCCACTGGTCGTGCTCGGCCTGCGACAGGTGCTTCGTCTGCACCTCACGGTCCAGGATCCACTTCCAGCGGTCCGTGGCGCGCTTGAGGTTCTTCTCCGGCGTCGCGGCGGGCCCCTGGCCACCGTACGGGTCGTACAGGTTCGGGCCGTTCAGCGTGGCCGCCAGGTACGCGCTCTCGCTCGGCGTCAGGTTGTTGCAGTCCTTGTCGAAGTACGCTCGCGCCGCGGCCTGGATGCCGTACGCGCCACGCCCGTAGTACGCGGTGTTGAGGTACCCGGCGAGGATGTCGTCCTTCTGCTGGGTCGCGCCGACCTTTATGGAGATGAGCAGCTCCGTGGCCTTGCGCTTGACCGTCTGTTCCTGGCTCAGATAGGTGTTCTTCACGAACTGCTGGGTGATGGTCGAGCCGCTCTGCGTCTCACCGCCCTGTGCCATCTTCACGATGGCGCGCGCGACGCCCATGGGGTCGACGCCCCAGTCCTGGTAGAAATTGGCGTTTTCTGCGGAAATCACCGCATTCTGCATCGACTTGGGGATCTGTGCGATCGGCACGATCTGCCGGTTGAGGCTGCCGCCGCCGGCGACGACCATCTGCTTGCCGTCGGCCCAGTAGTAGACGTTCTTCTGCACGACCGAGGCCTTCTGCGCGCTCGGCACCTGCACCATGGCCAGGGCGACGCCCACGGCCCCGAAGACGAGCCCCACGAAGGTGAGGCACAGCCCCGTCATCAGCTTCCAGGACGGGATCCAGCGGCGCACACCGGACTTGCCCGCGCGGGGATAGTCGATGAACCGCTTGGCAGCCGGACGGCCGCTGCCCCTGCGGCCCCGGCCGTCTCCGCCCGGTGCCGGCTCCGCCGCGCGTCTGCGTCCGCCTCCCCCGCCTCCTCCACCTCCCCCGCCGCGCCGGCCCGCACGGCGGGCGTCGGCCCGGCCGAGGCCCGGCGAAGGGGAGTTGTTGGACGGCGCGGCTCGCCGGCCCGGCGTCGGCTGCTGGGCCGCACGGCGGGCCGCGGCGCGGCCGCCTCCCTGGGGCTGCGGAGGCTTGCGGCGGTGTTCGCTCATCGAACGACTACTCCTCGGGCAGGCGCTATCGCCTGACAGCGGCAAGATGGCTTGCATTCCCCCCGATGTGCGCCGCCGCTCTTCCCCCGAGCCGCCGGGCACACTGACTCCGGGTCGAGGACGTCTGCGGGCGTCACCCGGTTCCCAGTGGTCTGCATGGCCCACAGACTACGCACGGCCAAATCCCGCCCACTGGGGATGTTCACTCAAAAATCAGGCCGGTTCTGTCCCACGAATCAGTGATGTGACCTCGTTCACCGTGCCCCCTCTTGTCGGCTCAACGGCCCCGTTCTATCGTCTGGATGTATCGAGTCGATACATCAGCTCGGCATAAGGGACCAATAAGGACTAGGGGATTAGGCTGTGGGGGACAAGGAGGCGAAACATGAGCAGACGCTCCGGCATCCTCGAGTTCGCCGTCCTCGGCCTGCTCCGCGAGTCCCCGATGCACGGCTACGAGCTGCGGAAACGCTTGAACACCTCGCTCGGGGTGTTCCGTGCGTTCAGCTACGGCACCCTCTACCCCTGCCTGAAGTCCCTCGTGGCGAACGGCTGGCTGGTCGAGGAGGCGGGGAGCGCTCCGGAGGATGCCCGGGCGGCGTCCATGGCCGGGCGGCGGGCGAAGATCGTCTACCGGCTGACGGCGGAGGGCAAGGAGCACTTCGAGGAGCTCCTCTCCCACACCGGCCCGGACACGTGGGAGGACGAGCACTTCGCCGCCCGCTTCGCGTTTTTCGGGCAGACCTCCCGGGACGTCCGGATGCGGGTGCTGGAAGGCCGCCGCAGCCGGCTGGAGGAGCGTCTGGAGAAGATGCGCGCCTCCCTGGCCCGTACCCGAGAACGGCTGGACGACTACACCCTCGAGCTTCAGCGGCACGGCATGGAGTCCGTGGAGCGCGAGGTCCGCTGGCTGAACGAGCTGATCGAGAGCGAGCGGGCCGGGCGTGACAAGCGCCCCGGCCCGGACCAGTGAGCCCTGCACCCCGCAGGGCTTCGTCGAGTACAAACAGGGAGCAACCGGAATGGGTTCGGTTCGCGTAGCCATCGTCGGCGTGGGCAACTGCGCCGCCTCGCTGGTGCAGGGCGTCGAGTACTACAAGGACGCCGACCCGAACGGTCGCGTGCCGGGTCTGATGCACGTGCAGTTCGGCGACTACCACGTGCGCGACGTCGAGTTCGTCGCCGCCTTCGACGTCGACGCGAAGAAGGTCGGCCTCGACCTCGCCGACGCCATCGGTGCCAGCGAGAACAACACCATCAAGATCTGCGACGTGCCGGCTGCCGGCGTCACGGTCCAGCGCGGCCACACCCTCGACGGCCTGGGCCTGTACTACCGCCAGACCATCGAGGAGTCCTCCGAGGCCCCGGTCGACGTCGTCCAGGTCCTGAAGGACCGCCAGGTCGACGTCCTGGTCTGCTACCTGCCGGTCGGCTCCGAGGATGCCGCCAAGTACTACGCACAGTGCGCCATCGACGCCAAGGTCGCCTTCGTCAACGCCCTCCCGGTCTTCATCGCCGGCACCAAGGAGTGGGCGGACAAGTTCACCGAGGCGGGCGTCCCGATCGTGGGCGACGACATCAAGTCGCAGGTCGGCGCCACCATCACGCACCGCGTGATGGCCAAGCTCTTCGAGGACCGGGGCGTCGTCCTGGACCGCACGATGCAGCTGAACGTCGGCGGCAACATGGACTTCAAGAACATGCTCGAGCGCGAGCGCCTGGAGTCCAAGAAGATCTCCAAGACGCAGGCCGTCACCTCGCAAATCCCCGACCGCGACCTGGGCGAGAAGAACGTCCACATCGGTCCCTCGGACTACGTGGCCTGGCTGGACGACCGCAAGTGGGCCTACGTGCGCCTCGAGGGCCGCGCGTTCGGCGACGTCCCGCTGAACCTGGAGTACAAGCTCGAGGTCTGGGACTCCCCGAACTCCGCCGGTGTCATCATCGACGCCCTGCGCGCCGCGAAGATCGCCAAGGACCGCGGCATCGGCGGCCCGATCCTCTCCGCCTCCTCGTACTTCATGAAGTCCCCGCCGGTCCAGTACTTCGACGACGAGGCCCGCGAGAACGTCGAGAAGTTCATCAAGGGCGAGGTCGAGCGCTAGGAACGGCTCACAGCCTCCGCCTCCACGGGCCTCCGGGTAATCCACCCGGAGGCCCGCGCCGTGTGTGAGGCTGGGCGGCATGCCCGTAGTGCGTGATCTTCGCGTCCTGCTCCATCTGCGCGATTTCCGCCGTCTGCTGGCAGTCCGGCTGCTCTCCCAGGCGGCCGACGGGGTCTACCAGGTCGCCCTCGCCGCCCACGTCGTCTTCTCCCCGGAGAAACAGGCGTCTCCCGCGGCCATCGCCTCCGCCATGGCCGTCCTGCTGCTCCCCTATTCGCTGCTGGGGCCCTTCGCCGGCGTGCTGCTCGACCGCTGGCGCCGCCGACAGGTGCTGCTGCACGGCAATCTGCTGCGCTCGGTCCTGGCCGTCTGCACCGCCCTGCTCATCGCGGCCCGCGTGCCGGACTGGCTGTTCTACGTCTCCGCGCTGTCGGTCACCGCGGTCAACCGCTTCGTCCTCGCCGGGCTCTCGGCGTCCCTGCCCCGCGTGGTCGACAGCCAGGAACGCCTGGTCATGGCCAACTCCCTGTCCCCCACGGCCGGCACCCTGGCGGCCACGGCAGGCGGCGGCCTCGCCTTCGCCGTCCGGCTCGCCGCGCCGCACGGAACGGCCTCCGACGCCCTCGTCGTGCTCGCCGGGGCGCTGCTGTACCTGTGTGCCGGCCTCTGCTCCCTGCTCATGCCCGTCGGGCTGCTGGGCCCGGACGTCACCGCTGCCCACGTCCGGCTGCGTACGGCGCTGTCGGTCACCGCGCGCGGCCTGGCCGCCGGGGTGCGGCACCTCGCGCAGCGCCGCATCGCGGCCGGTGCGCTGGCAGCCATGACGCTGATGCGCTTCTGCTACGGGGCCCTGACGGTGACTCTGCTGATGCTCTGCCGGTACGCCTGGGCGGACACCGGGTCCGACGGGCTGGCGATGCTCGGCTATGCGGTCGCCGCCTCGGGAGCGGGCTTCTTCGCCGCGGCCGTGGTCACGCCGTGGGCCGTCGGCCGGCTGGGAAGGCTCGGCTGGATACTGGCCTGCGCCACGGCGGCCGCGGTCCTGGAACCCGCCCTGGGGCTCCCCTTCGAGCCCGCCCCCATGCTGGTCGCCGCGTTCGTCCTGGGGCTCGTCACCCAGGGAGCCAAGATCACCACGGACACGATCGTCCAGGCCTCCGTCGACGACGCGTTCCGCGGCCGGGTCTTCTCGCTGTACGACGTCCTGTTCAACGTCGCCTTCGTGGGGGCGGCGGCGGTCGCCTCCCTGATGCTGCCGCCCGACGGCAGGTCGCCCGCCCTGATCATCACGGTGGCGGTCATCTACGGAGCAATTGCTGCCACTATGGCGGGATTTCGCCGCCGCTGAGTGTCACATCAGGGCCACAGGACAGTTGCGGGCTGCGTACATGCCAAAAGCGGCGGTTACCGTACGGGCTGCACGTGCCGACATGGCTCACTTCAGCTCGGGGGACATCTGTGGCCACTCCGCCGCCCCATCAGAATCCGTACGCCCAGCAGGGCGGCGGCAATCCCTACGCCCAGCCGCCGCAGGCACCGTACGGCGCGCCCCCGCCGGGCCCGTACGCCCAGCAGCCTCCGCAGGGCCCGTACGGGCAACAGCCTCCCGGCCCGTACGGCCAGCAGCCGCCCGGTCCCTACGGTCAGCCCGGCGGCTTCCCGCAGGCACCGATACCGCCGCAGATGCCGAGCCGTTCCCCGAAGAAAGTCATCCGGAACATCGTGGTGCCGATCATCGCCCTCGTCGTCGTGGTGGGCGGCTGGCTGTTCGGCAAGAGCGACGACACCACCAAGCTGGCCGTCGGCGACTGCCTGCAGAACACCGGCTCGACCTCCAGTCCGTCGATCAAGAAGCTCCCCTGCACGGACAGCAAGGCGGCCTACAAGGTGCTCAAGAAGATCGACGGCTTCACCCTGGCCTCGCTGGCCTGCTCCAATGTCGAGGGGGCAACCTCTGCGCTCACCTGGAAGGAGCGCTCGAACCGCTTCACCCTCTGTCTGAGCAACAACAAGGCGTAACAGTGAGGGGCGGTGTTTCACGTGAAACACCGCCCCTCACTGCTGCCCCGTGCTGATGTTTCACGTGAAACATCAGCACGGAACATCCCGCCTCAGCTCTGCTCCGCCCACCAGTCCTTGAGCATGGCGATCGCGGCCTCCCGCTCCATCGGACCGTGTTCCAGGCGCATCTCCAGCATGTGCTTGTACGCCTTGCCGACCTGCGGCCCCGGGCCGATGCCCAGGATCTGCATGATCTCGTTGCCGTCCAGGTCGGGCCGGATCGCGTCCAGCTCCTCCTGCTCCTGGAGGCCGGCGATGCGCTCCTCCAGCCCGTCGTAGGCGCGGGACAGCGCCTGTGCCTTGCGCTTGTTGCGTGTGGTGCAGTCCGAGCGGGTCAGCTTGTGCAGCCGGTCCAGCAGCGGCCCCGCGTCGCGCACGTAGCGGCGGACGGCCGAGTCGGTCCACTCGCCGGTGCCGTAGCCGTGGAAGCGCAGGTGGAGCTCGACGAGCCGGGAGACGTCCTTCACCAGCTCGTTGGAGTACTTGAGCTTGGTCATCCGCGTCTTGGTCATCTTGGCACCCACCACCTCGTGGTGGTGGAAGGAGACCCGGCCGTCCAGCTCGAAGCGCCGCGTCCTCGGCTTGCCGATGTCGTGCAGCAGCGCGGCCAGGCGCAGGACCAGGTCGGGACCGTTCTCCTCCAGGTCGATCGCCTGGTCCAGGACGGTCAGCGTGTGCTCGTAGACGTCCTTGTGCCGGTGGTGCTCGTCCCGCTCCAGGCTCAGCGCGGGCAGCTCCGGCAGGACGTGGCGGGCGAGCCGCGTGTCGACAAGGAGACGGAGTCCCTTGCGGGGGTGGTCGGAGAGGATCAGCTTGTTCAGCTCGTCACGGACCCGCTCGGCCGAGACGATCTCCAGGCGGTCGGCCATCTCGTTCATCGCCGTGACGACCTCGGGAGCGACCTCGAAGTCCAGCTGAGCGGCGAAGCGGGCCGCCCGCATCATGCGCAGCGGGTCGTCGGAGAAGGACTCCTCCGGGGTGCCGGGCGTGCGCAGGACCCGCCGGGCCAGATCCTCGAGGCCGTTGTGCGGGTCGACGAACGTCTTCTCCGGCAGCACGACGGCCATCGCGTTGACGGTGAAGTCACGGCGGACGAGGTCCTCCTCGATGGAATCGCCGTACGAGACCTCCGGCTTGCGCGAGGTCCGGTCGTAGGCTTCCGATCGATATGTCGTGACCTCGATGTCGAAGTCCGCTTTGCGGCACCCCACGGTGCCGAAGGCGATCCCGACCTCCCAGACCGCGTCGGCCCACGGGCGCACGATCTTCAGCACGTCCTCGGGACGGGCGTCCGTCGTGAAGTCGAGGTCGTTGCCGAGCCGGCCCAGCAGCGCGTCCCGTACCGATCCGCCGACCAGGGCGAGCGTGAACCCGGCTTCCTGGAATCGGCGGGCGAGGTCGTCGGCTACGGGGGACACCCGCAGGAGCTCGCTCACGGCACGGCGCTGCGCCTGGCTGAGCTCGTTGGTCGACGGCAGGGTGTGGCTGTCATTGTTGGCGTTCGGCACAACAGAACAGGGTACGTGGCCGCGCGCGGAGCAGCCTCCTCGTTACGGGACGCTCCGTGACGGCATGCGTACAGCGGGCACGGTCCGGACCCCGGGGCCGGATGTCGATCTTGCAAGGCGGTCCGCGGCACTTCGTCGCAGCGGGCCTCGTTACCATTCGGGGACGCACCATCCGACGACCACTGACAACGACGAGGGACGGGCGACGCGTGGCCGAGGCGGCAGAGTTCCAGGGGACGACTTCCGCTCCTGCCTGCCGGTGGGCCCGGCGCACCGCGGTGCTGCTCGGGGTCCTGCTCTTCGTCGGCCTCCTGCACCTGCCGACGGCCCCCGCCGCCCGTGCGGACGTCGCGGACGTCGGGGGCACCCGTTCGGTCGGTGTCTCCATCGATGCGCTGACTCCCGTCGCCCCGACGCAGAACGACACGCTCACCGTCTCGGGCACGATCACCAACAACGGCAAGTCGGCGATCACCGGCGCCCATGTGGGACTGCGGGTGGGATCGCAGCTCGGCACCCGCAGTGACATCGACGACATAGGGGACAAGGGCGGTTTCTCGCCGAGCTCCGACGGCGCCGAGGTGGGCGGCAACCACACGCAGAAGATCGACAAGCTCGCTCCGGGCGTCAGCCAGAACTTCAGCCTGACGCTGCCGGTGAAAGACCTGAACCTCGGCAAGGACGGCGTCTACCAGCTCGCCGCCACCCTCTCCGGGCAGTCCGCCGACCAGCCCTACGAGCGCGTGCTGGGCATCCAGCGGACCCTGCTCCCCTGGCAGCCGTCGGCGGTCGAGGGCAAGAAGACCAAGCTCACCGTCCTGTGGCCGCTGATCTCGACCACGCACCTGAGCGCGCGCACCGAGTCCGACCAGCAGCAGACGCCGGTCTTCATCAACGACGACCTCGCGGGCGACCTGGCGCCGGGCGGCCGGCTGCAGCAGCTCGTGTCCCTGGGCAAGACCCTGCCGGTCACCTGGGTGGTCGACCCCGACCTGCTGGCCACGGTCGAGGCCATGACCAAGCCCTACCGGGTGGGCACCCCGGACGGGAAGAGCAGCACCCCCGGCCGGGGGCAGGCCGTCGCCAAGCAGTGGCTGGGCCAGCTCCAGGACGCCGTCGCCAACCACCAGGTGGTGGCCCTGCCGTTCGCCGACCCGGACCTGGCCTCGCTCGCACACCGCGGGAAGGACGTCTCCGGCGCCCTCAGCCACCTCCAGTCCGCCACCGAGCTCGCCTCGACCACCGTGGACACCATCCTCGGCGTCAAGCCGCGCACGGACTTCGCGTGGCCCGTGGACGGTGCGGTCGACACGTCCATCGTCGACGTCGCCACCTCGGCGGGCGCCCACAACGTCATCGCGCGCAGCGACAGCTTCCGCGAGTCCGGCAACACCTACGCCCCCACCGCCGCCCGGCAGATCGGCGGCGGCAACACGGCGATCGTCGCGGACGCCCGGCTCTCCACCGCCTTCCAGGGCGAGATGATCCGGGCCGGGGACTCCTCCCTGGCCGTGCAGCAGTTCCTGTCCCAGAGCCTCGTGGTGAACAAGCAGGCGCCGGAGAACGAGCGCAGCATCGTCGTCGCCCCGCAGCGCATGCCCACGACCAGCCAGGCCCAGGCGATGGCCGCGGCGGTCAAGGGCCTGTCGGACGGCCGCTGGACGCAGCCTCTCGACCTGGGGGACGCGGCCAGGGCCACTCCCGACCCCAACGCCGCGCAGCAGGTGCCCGGACCCGGCTCGTACCCCGACGCCCTGCGTTCGCAGGAGCTGACCACCGGGGCGTTCCAGGAGATCCAGAAGACCCAGAGCACCCTGGACAGCTTCAAGGTGATCCTCAGCGCCCAGGACCGGGTGGTCACCCCCTTCGGCAGCGCGATCATGCGGGAGATGTCCACGTCGTGGCGGGGCAACCCGCAGGGCGCGGGACAGTTCCGCAACGGCGTCCAGGCGTACCTCTACAAGCTCACCCGCCAGGTGCAGCTGATCAAGAAGTCCGACGCGACCCTGTCGGGCCGCAGCGCGACGATCCCGGTGACCGTCGAGAACGGCCTGCTGCAGGAGATCCACGGGCTGAAGCTCGTCCTGGAGTCCAGCCAGCCGAACCGCCTCAAGATCGACAACGCCCAGCCGGTCAAGGTGGAGGGCGGGCACAGCCAGTCCGTGAAGTTCGAGACGCGGGCCAACGCCAACGGACCCGTCCAGGTGACCGCCCGCCTCTTCACGAGCGACGGCCAGCAGTACGGCGACTCGATGACCTTCACTGTGCATGTCACCTCCATCACGCCTATGGTGCTGCTGGTCATCGCCGGAGGCGTGCTCCTCCTGGTCCTCGCGGGGCTCCGCATCTACCTCCAGCGCAAGCGCGCCGCAGCGCACAAAGCCGCTGGTGGCGGGCCCGAGAACACAGGCGGGGACGGGCCGGAGGGCAGCGGCGGCCCCGGTGACGACATGCCCGGGCAGCCGGGTGACCCGGCCGTGGACACCGGAACGCAAAGCGGTGGCCCGTCCGGCCCGGGTGAGAAAGTGGAACATTGACGTGTTGTGGGGCCGGCCGGCCGCCGACGATGAGGTGGGGTAGCGATGAACGCGCCGTACGACGGTGACCACGGTCCGGGGACGGGCGGTGAGCAGCGGGGCCAGTACCCGCCGGTGCCGCCTGCCCAGCCCCAGGCGCAGCAGGGGACCCCGTACCCCCAGGACCCCTACCTCCAGGACGCGTACACGGCCGACCCGTACGCACCGCAGGCCCCATACGCACCTCAGGACCCGGCCGCCCCGACGGCCGACGCGCTCTACGACCAGGCCACCCGCCCGATGCCGGCCGTGCCCCAGCACCCCTCCGGCGCCCGGCCGTGGCCGCAGACCCCGGCCCCGGCCCCGCAGACCGGCATGCCCCAGCGGACCCCCGTCGAGGAGCCGACGGCGCAGATCCCGGCCGTCGGCGGCTTCGCGGCCCCGGGCGAGCCCCCGCAGCGGGACGCCTTCGCGCACCTCTACCGCGACCAGCAGCAGCCGTACGAGCCGCAGCGCCCGTCGGACCGGCCGCCGGTCCCGGCGCCGGGGCAGTTCGTGCCCCAGCCCGCCCAGCCCCCGCAGCCGCCGGCCGCGGAGCCCGCAGCGGAGCCGGAGGCCGCGGCCCCGGCGAAGAGCGGCAAGGCGGCCAACCTGCTGAAGTCGAGCGCGGTCATGGCCGCGGGCACCATGGTGTCCCGCGTCCTGGGCTTCGCCCGGAACCTCGTGATGGCGGCGGCGATCGGCGTCGGCACGCTGAACGACGACTACCAGGTCGCCAACACCCTGCCGACGATGATCTACATCCTCGTCGGCGGCGGCGCGCTCAACGCGGTCTTCATCCCGCAGCTGGTGCGCGCCATGAAGAACGACGAGGACGGCGGCGAGGCCTACGCCAACCGGCTGCTCACCCTGGTCGTCGTCATGCTGGCGGGCGTCACGACCGTGTGTGTGCTCGGTGCACCGCTCTTCATCAGGATGATGTCGCCGACCATCGCGGACGATCCGGCCCGGATGGGCGTGGCCGTGGCCTTCGCCCGCTACTGCCTTCCGACCATGTTCTTCATGGGCGTCCACGTCGTCCTGGGTCAGATCCTCAACGCCCGCGAGCGGTTCGGCGCGATGATGTGGACCCCGGTCCTCAACAACATCATCATCATCGCCACCTTCGGCTCCTTCATCTGGGCCTTCGGCAGCTTCTCCGACAGCGGCGTCAGCGCGTCCACCATCACGCCCGAGGGCGTCCGGCTGCTGGGCATCGGCACCCTGCTGGGCCTGGTCGTCCAGTCCCTGGCGATGCTCCCCTACCTGCGTGACGCCGGCTTCCGGATCCGTCCCCGCTTCGACTGGCGCGGCCAGGGCCTGGGCAAGGCCCTCGGTCTGGCGAAGTGGACGTTCTTCTTCGTCCTCGCCAACCAGCTCGGACTGGTCGTGGTCACCCAGCTGGCCACGGCGGCCGGTGCCACGGCCGAGAAGGCCGGCCACCCCGGCACCGGTATCACGGCCTACAACTTCGCGCTCCAGCTCTGGCAGATGCCGCAGGCCATCATCACGGTCTCGGTGATGACCGCCGTCCTGCCCCGGATCTCCCGCGCCGCCCACGACGGGGACGCCTCGGCCGTCCGGGACGACCTCTCCCACGGCCTGCGCACCTCGGCCGTGGCCATCGTGCCCTGCGCCTTCGCCTTCCTGGCGCTGGGCGTCCCCACGGCCACCCTGATGTTCGCCTCGGGTTCCGGGGTCGGCGGCGCCACCAACATCGGCTTCATCCTGATGGCCTTCGGCCTCGGCCTGATCCCGTACTCCGCGCAGTACGTCATCCTCCGTGGCTTCTACGCCTACGAGGACACGCGCACGCCGTTCTACAACACGGTCATCGTGGCCGCCGTCAACGCCGCCGCCTCGGGGCTGAGTTTCCTCGTGCTGCCCGCACGCTGGGCCGTGGCCGGCATGGCCGCGTCCTACGGCCTGGGCTACGCGATCGGCGTGGGCGTCGCCTGGCGCCGTCTCCGCAACCGGCTGGGCGGCGACCTGGACGGGGCCCGCGTCGTACGGACCTACGCCAGGCTGGCCGGTGCCTGCCTGCCCGCCGCTCTGTTCGGCGGTGCGGTCTCGTACGGAATCGGTCAGGTTCTGGGCTACGGCTTCGCAGGTTCGCTCGCCGCTCTGATCGGCGGCGGTCTGGTCCTGGTCGCCGTGTTCTACCTTGCCGCCAAGCGGATGCGCATCGACGAGCTGAACGCCATGGTCGGTATGGTCCGCGGACGGCTGGGGCGCTGACCGGAGCACAACCATCGCCCGCTGCCGTGTGTCGTGCATAGCGCCGGACTGTGGGCACAATTGTCTTGGCTGTGGACAGGGTGCAACGGATGGGGAGGCAGGGACGACGGTGGCGGAACGGAGCACGGCTGCCGTCGACGTGGCCGACAACAACGGCGAGCAGCCGCTGACCGCCGAGGCGGGCCAGGCCACGACCGACGGGGCGAAGGCCGACAAGAAGGTCGGTACGCACCAGGACAGCGAGCGCGCGGAGAGCAAGAGCTCCGCGCGTGATGCGCAGCCGCTCGAGCTGCACAGCGGCCACAAGCTCGCCAGAAGGTACCGGCTGGAGGAGTGCGTCACCCGTCTGGAGGGATTCAGCAGCTGGCGTGCGGTCGACGAGAAACTGCGCCGTGCCGTCGGCGTCCACATCCTTCCCGCCGACCACCCCCGCGCCCGTCCGGTGCTCGCCGCCGCCCGTTCGGCCGCGCTCCTCGGCGACCCCCGCTTCGTCCAGGTCCTGGACGCGGTCGAGGAGAACGAGCTCGTGTACGTGGTCCACGAGTGGCTGCCCGACGCCACCGAGCTCACCCCCCTCCTGGCCGCCGGCCCGCTCGAACCGCACGATGCCTACCAGCTCGTGAGCCAGGTGTCCCAGGCCATGGCGGCCGCACACCGTGAGGGCCTGGCGCACCTGCGCCTCACCCCCGGCTCCGTCCTCCGCACCGGGACCGGCCAGTACCGCATCCGCGGCCTGGCCGTCATGGCCGCGCTCCGGGGCATCACCTCCGAGCACCCCCAGCGGACCGACACCGAGGCCATCGGTGCGCTCCTCTATGCCGCGCTCACCCAGCGCTGGCCGCACGAGAACAACGCCCACGGCCTGACCGGCCTGCCCAAGGGCATGGGCCTGATCGCCCCCGACCAGGTCCGGGCCGGCGTCCACCGGGGCCTCTCCGAGCTGGCCATGCGCGCGCTCGTGGACGACCAGGAGAAGTCCTGCACCACCCCGGAGGAGCTGGCCAAGGCGGTCACGGCGATGCCGCGTATCCGGCCGCCGGAGTCCGCGTTCCCTGCTGCCGCCTACCAGCGCCCCTCATACGGCCCGGCCCCGCACCGCACCGGTGGCCCTGCCGCCCAGCCGGTTCCCGTGCCCCCGCCGCCCCCGCTGGAGAGCCGCACCGGCAAGGCCATCAAGTGGAGCGTCTCGGCTCTGCTCATCGCCGCCCTGGGCCTGGGCAGCTGGCAGCTCGCGGACACGCTGCTGAAGCCCGGCGACAACGACGAGCCGTCGCGCTCGCAGTCCTCGGGGGACGGGCTGCCGAAGAAGCCCGATGCCGGTCAGCCCATACACATCGCGGGTGCCAGGGAATACGCGCCGGACGGCAGCCCGCAGCACAGCGATCAGGTCCAGTTCACCTACGACGGCGACCCCAAGACCTCTTGGCGAACGAGGGCCTTCGACGACGGGCCGACCCTCAGCCCGTTCAAGACGGGCGTCGGGATCGTCTACGACCTCGGGTCGAACCAGAAGCTCAGCGGCGCCACGGTGCAGCTGCGCTACGGCGGGGACCACACGACAGTGTCGCTCTATGCCGCCGACTCGCTGTCACCCCCTGCGTCGCTGAGCGGGATGCAGAAGCTGTCGACAGACACGACGACCAGCACCACGGCGAAGATCTCGCTCAAGGAGCCGGCCGAGACGCGGTACGTCCTCCTATGGATCACGGCCGTGCCGTATTCTGCCGCCGATCCCGAGACGTTCAGCGGAGCGGGCTTCAAACAGGCCATCAGCGACGTGCAGTTCACCGGCTGAGCCACGAGGCAGACCGCCAGGGGGAGGGGGCTCGACGTTGGACGACGCCACACGTGCCGGCGCGAGCGATGCCGAGCTGCTCTCCCGGCACATCGACGGCGATCGGGACGCCTTCGGCGAGATAGTCCGCCGGCACCGCGACCGGCTCTGGGCCGTGGCCCTGCGGACCCTCGGCGACCGGGAAGAGGCCGCGGACGCCGTCCAGGACGCCCTCGTCTCCGCCTACCGGGCCGCCCACACCTTCCGGGGACAGTCCGCCGTCACCACCTGGCTGCACCGGATCACCGTGAACGCCTGCCTGGACCGGGCCCGCAAGAGCGCCTCCCGGCGCACCGCGCCGCTCGCCGAGACCGAGCGACTGGAGCAGCTGCTGGAGCCGCACGAGTCGGCCGCCGCCCCCGCCGAGCGCAGCGACCTGCACCGGGAGCTGATCCGGGCGCTGGCCACGCTGCCCCCGGACCAGCGGGCCGCCCTGGTCCTGGTGGACATGCAGGGCTATCCCGTCGCCGAAGCGGCCAGGGTGCTGGACGTCCCCACCGGCACGGTGAAGAGCAGATGTGCCCGCGGCCGGGCACGACTGCTGCCACTGCTCACCCATCTGCGCCCGGATGGCAGGGGTAGCCCGCACGTCGGCAGGGAAAGGAACCGGTCGCAGGGGACGTCCGTCCCACCACCGGCAGAGCAGAGCGACACAGATCCAGTGAAGGGCGGAGGTGGGCGAGCGTGACCTCGACGACCGGCACGGACGGGCACCCGGAGGTCGCGGAGATCTCCGCACTTGCCGAGGGAGTCCTCTCCCCCTCGCGTTCGGCGGATGTCCGGGAGCACCTGGCGGACTGTGAGCTCTGCAAGGACGTGCGGAGCTCCCTGAGCGAGATCCGGGAGCTGCTGGGGACGCTGCCCGGCCCGCCCCGGATGCCCGCGGACATCGCAGGCCGGATCGATGCCGCGCTGGCAGCCGAAGCACTGCTCGACGCCACCGCCCCCAGGCCGGGCGACGACGTTTCACGTGAAACAGCACCGAGCGAGCACCGGCCGGAGACCACCCCCGTTTCACGTGAAACGGGGTCGCCGGTTTCACGTGAAACCGGCGACCGTCCCGCAGGGCGCCCTCGCGCCGCAACGGGCCCGGGCCGGCAGACCCCCGCCCCCCGGCGCCGCAGGATCCGGCGCGGGCCCGCCGTGCTGCTCGGCACCGCATGTGCCGCCGCCGTCATCGGGCTCGGCAGCCTGTTCCTCCAGGGCGGTTCGGACGGCACCTCTCGGGCGAGCGCCGGCGCATCCGGCGGGAGCCGGCCCCCGTCGGGCTTCTCCGAGCAGGAACTCACGGTGCGCGTACAGGACCTGCTGCGCTCCTCCTCGGCCTCCGTGGAACCCCGCGGCATGAGCGCCCAGAACTCCCCCGAGACGCTGCGCGACAACGGCACCACGGCCCCGTCCTGCGTACGGGAAGGCATCGGCCGCCCCGAGTCCGCTCTGGCCACCCGCTCGGAGAAGTACCGTGAACAGGACGCCTATCTCGTCGTCCTGCCGCATCCCGGCAACGCCGCGCTCGTTGACGCCTACGTCGTGTCCGCCGCCTGTGAGTCCTCCGCCTCCCCGGCCCCCGGGCAGGTGCTGCTCGACCGGACCGTGCCGCGCCCCTGACGCGCCACCGCTCGGGCTGTCGTCTCCGGAGGGAATGCGGGCCCCGTAGGATCCGTTGGGTGGGGTGAGACCCAGCAAGGATCCCAGACCGCAGTCGGCAGAGACGAGGAAGACACCCGTGAGCGACGTCCGCAACGTGATCATCATTGGTTCCGGGCCGGCGGGCTATACGGCCGCGCTCTACACCGCCCGGGCGTCCCTGAAGCCGTTGGTCTTCGAGGGCGCCGTCACCGCGGGTGGTGCGCTGATGAACACCACCGACGTGGAGAACTTCCCCGGCTTCCGTGAGGGCATCATGGGCCCCGACCTGATGGACAACATGCGGGCCCAGGCCGAGCGCTTCGGCGCCGAGCTGATCCCGGACGACGTCATCGCGGTCGACCTCAGCGACGAGATCAAGACGGTCACCGACTCCGCGGGCACCGTCCACCGTGCCAAGGCCGTCATCGTGACCACCGGCTCCCAGCACCGCAAGCTCGGCCTGCCCCGGGAGGACGAGCTGTCCGGCCGCGGCGTCTCCTGGTGCGCCACCTGCGACGGGTTCTTCTTCAAGGACCAGGACATCGCCGTCATCGGCGGTGGTGACACGGCCATGGAGGAGGCGACCTTCCTCTCCCGCTTCGCCAAGTCCGTCACCGTGGTCCACCGCCGCGACGCCCTGCGGGCCAGCAAGGCCATGCAGGAGCGCGCCTTCGCCGACCCGAAGATCTCCTTCGTCTGGGACAGCGAGGTCGCCGAGATCCACGGCGAGAGCAAGCTCTCCGGGCTGACCCTGCGCAACCTCAAGACCGGTGAGACCTCCGAGCTCCCGGTGACCGGTCTCTTCATCGCCATCGGCCACGACCCGCGCACCGAACTGTTCAAGGGCCAGCTGGACCTGGACGACGAGGGCTACCTCAAGGTCGCCGCTCCCTCGACCCGCACCAACCTGACCGGTGTCTTCGCCGCGGGTGACGTCGTCGACCACACCTACCGCCAGGCGATCACCGCCGCCGGCACCGGCTGCTCCGCCGCCCTGGACGCCGAGCGCTTCCTGGCTGCTCTCGCCGACGGCGAGGGTGTCCGCGAGCCCGAGCAGACCCCCTGACCCACCCCCACACCTCCACCCCACGCACAAGGATTTAAGGAGACAGCCGTGGCCGGCACTCTCAAGAACGTGACCGACGCCTCCTTCGAGGCGGACGTCCTCAAGAGCGACAAGCCCGTCCTGGTGGACTTCTGGGCGGCCTGGTGCGGCCCCTGCCGCCAGATCGCTCCCTCTCTGGAGGCCATCGCGGCCGAGCACGGCGACAAGATCGAGATCGTCAAGCTGAACATCGACGAGAACCCCGCCACCGCGGCCAAGTACGGCGTGATGTCGATCCCGACCCTCAACGTCTACCAGGGTGGCGAGGTCGCCAAGACCATCGTCGGTGCCAAGCCGAAGGCCGCCATCGAGCGCGACCTGGCCGACTTCCTCGGTATGTAGGACAGAGCGACATTCACTGTTTCACGTGAAACAGGGCCCGCCCCCGACGAGGGGGCGGGCCCTTTTCTCATCCCGAGGCGCTACAGCGGCCGGAGTGCAGGCTCTTTCTGCACGGCTCCCAGCAGCCGGTCCAGCGCCAGCTCGACGTCCTCTTTCCAGGACATCGCCGTGCGGAGTTCCAGCCGCAGCCGGGGATACCGCGGGTGGGGCCGTACGGTCTTGAATCCCACCGCCAGCAGGTGCTCCGCCGGCAGGACACAGGCGGGTTCCTTCCACCGCGCGTCGCCGAAGGCCTCGATCGCCTTGAAGCCCCTCCGCAGCACGTCCTTCGCCACGGTCTGCACCATCACCCGGCCCAGCCCCTGCCCCTGGTAGCCGGGCGTCAGCCAGGCGGTCATCAACTGCACGGCATCCGCCGCAACAGGACTGGTGGGAAAGGCCGTCGAACGGGGGACATAGGCCGGGGGTGCATAGAGCACGAACCCCACCGGAGCCTCGTCGACGTACACGACCCGGCCGCAGGAGCCCCACTCCAGCAGGACGGCCGACAGCCAGGCCTCTTTCTCCAGCTCCGGGCGCCCGGCCCTCAGTGCGGCTTCACCGCTGACGGGGTCCAGCTCCCAGAAGACACAGGAGCGGCAGCGCTTGGGGAGGTCCGGGAGATTGTCCAACGTGAGCGGTACGAGCCGACGCCCCATGCAGTCAGTCCCTCACTTCCGTCGCGTGCCGTGCTGCGGGCGGCGTTCAGCACACTGCGCTCTCTGAGGAGACTGCCGACGAATCCGCCGACTGCTCCCAGGCCCAAGCCCGTTGCCACCAGTCCGGTCCGGCTCACCGTTCGCATGGCCTCGCCCCTCCGTGAACTGCGTCCAACGTGGATGTGCGATACCCCAACGCATCGTATCCGCACGTCGATTGGCCCGACAGCCGGAGAAGGCAAAGGGCGGGTTGTGTTCCCCACGGAGGTTCCAACGGAGGTTCCACGTGAAACACAACCCGCCCTCGGCGGTGTCGCAGCAGGACTACGCCGCGCCCTCATCGTCGTCGTGCGCGAGCTTCTGCGCCAGCACCCGGCCCTCACCCGGAGCCAGTGCGCTGAGGATCCGGTCCAGGTCGTCCATCGAGGCGAACTCGACGACGATCTTGCCCTTCTTCTGCCCGAGGTCGACCTTCACCCGGGTCTCGAAACGGTCCGAGAGCCGCGAGGCCAGGTCGGTCAGTGCCGGGGAGACCCGCGCACCGGCCCGAGGACCCTTGGGCTTGGCCGAGGCAGGACGCGACCCCATCAGCGTCACGATCTCCTCCACGGCACGCACCGAGAGCCCCTCGGCCACGATGCGATGGGCGAGCCGGTCCTGCTCCTCCGAGTCGTCGACCGAGAGCAGGGCCCGCGCATGCCCGGCGGAGAGCACACCGGCAGCGACCCGACGCTGCACGGCGGGGGAGAGCTTCAACAGCCGCAGCGTGTTGGAGACCTGGGGACGCGAACGCCCGATGCGGTCCGCCAGCTCGTCATGCGTGCACTTGAAGTCCTTGAGCAACTGGTCGTAGGCGGCGGCCTCTTCCAGCGGGTTCAGCTGGGCGCGGTGGAGGTTCTCCAGCAGGGCGTCCAGCAGAAGCTTCTCGTCGTCCGTGGCCCGGATGATGGCGGGAATCTTCTCCAGCCCGGCCTCACGGCAGGCCCGCCAGCGGCGCTCGCCCATGATGAGCTCATAGCGCTCCGGAGCCAACTGCCGGACCACGACGGGCTGGAGAAGCCCGACCTCACGGATCGAGGCGACGAGTTCGGCGAGGGCGTCCTCGTCGAACACCTCCCGCGGCTGACGCGGGTTGGGGGTGATGGAGTCCAGGGGCAACTCGGCGAAGTGGGCGCCCGCAACCGCCTCCGCGGCCTCCGCGGGCTGCTCGGCTCCTGTTTCACGTGAAACGGAATCGAGCACAGCAGGCACCTCGTCGGCCGGGAACGAGGTCACCTTGGCCGCAGCCGGCCCCCGCTCCGCCGTCAGCACCGGCACCGCCGTGGGAGACGTCGCACCGGAGCCTACGGCCGGTGCACTGTTCTCCGATCCCTTCGGCGCTGCCGGGATCAGCGCACCGAGCCCACGGCCCAGTCCTCTACGTCGCTCACTCACTGAAGCCCCTCCGACATACTGTGCTGCTCTTGCTGCTGCTGGTGGCCCACGGACTGCCCCGCGGACTGGCCCACAGCCTGATGCCCAACGGTATGAGCCCCGCCGCCCTCGTAGTGCACGCCCACCCCCCGGAGCGCCATCTCCCGGGCCGCCTCCAAGTAGGAGAGCGCTCCGCTGGAGCCCGGGTCGTACGTCAGCACCGTCTGCCCGTAGCTGGGCGCCTCCGAGATGCGGACCGAGCGCGGGATGCTGGTCCGCAGCACCTCGTGCCCGAAATGGCTGCGCACCTCCTCGGCCACCTGGGAGGCCAGCCGGGTCCGCCCGTCGTACATCGTCAACAGGATCGTCGACACATGGAGCTTGGGGTTGAGGTGACCCCGTACCAGCTCCACGTTGCGCAGCAGCTGGCCCAGGCCCTCCAGCGCGTAGTACTCGCACTGAATGGGGATCAGCACCTCCGCGCCGGCGACCAGTGCATTGACCGTCAGCAGCCCCAGGGAGGGCGGGCAGTCGATCAGGATGTAGTCCAGCGGCTGCTCATACGCCTTGATGGCGCGGTCCAGCCGGCTCTCCCGGGCGACGAGCGAGACCAGCTCGATCTCGGCGCCGGCCAGATCGATGGTGGCAGGGGCGCAGAACAGCCCCTCCACGTCCACGACGGGCTGGACGACCTCGGAGAGCTTCCTGTTGTCCACCAGCACGTCGTAGATCGACGGCACCTCGGCGTGGTGGTCGATGCCCAGCGCGGTGGAGGCGTTGCCCTGCGGATCGAGGTCGATGACCAGGACCCGGTTGCCGTGCAGCGCCAGCGAGGCCGCCAGGTTCACCGTGGTCGTGGTCTTGCCCACCCCGCCCTTCTGGTTGGCGACCACCATCACCCGGGTCTGCTCGGGCCGGGGCATCGGAGGCCGCGTTTCACGTGAAACGGCCTCATCGGACGGCGGGGCACCAGGGGGAGCCAGGGGCTCGGAGTCGGCGGGACGGGGACCGGGGACCGGATCGGTCATCGGCCCCGCGATATTGGCGTCGGACCGCAAGGATTCACTCTCCTCGACATCAGGCTCGCGATGAACAGAGCCTGCCATGCTTTCGGGGTCGTGAACCAGCGAGGCCCGTTCTCCTGTGGATGAATCCACCCGGCCTGTGGATGAACTCACGCCCTCGGCCGGGCGACGGTCGCGCGGCATGGCAGCCGCGCGACCACGATTGATGATTCCGTGCAGCAAGGAGCGATGTTTCACGTGAAACACGATGCCGAGGCGCTGCCGCCGACCTGCCGCGACACTCCGGAATGCGTAGTTTTGACAGCTTGTATGGAGCAATAGCTCCAGGAGCTCCGGCGGCTCCATCGGCAGAACGGCCCAGTGCCGCCCTGGCTCAGCGGCGCCGCCGGGCGCGGCCGGCCCGGGCCGCCTTGGCCCGCTTCGCCGCGAAGCGCACACCGCCGGGGCTCTCCCCGCACTCCACCCGCACCACGGTGGACAGCGGGTCCACGACGCCCTCGCCGACCTGGAACACCGAGGTGCGCACGACACCGAGCTTGCTCAGCGCCGCCCGCGCGGCCGTGAGCTCCTCCTCAGCGGTGTCGCCCTTGAGGGCCAGCATCTCGCCGTACGGCCGCAGCAGCGGCACGCCCCAGCCGGCCAGCCGGTCCAGCGGTGCCACGGCGCGGGCCGTCACCACGTGCACCGGCGGCACCTTGCCCAGCATCTCCTCGGCCCGGCCGCGCACCACCGTCACGTGGTCCAGCCCCAGCAGCTCGACGACCTCCTGGAGGAACGTCGTGCGCCGCAGCAGCGGCTCCAGCAGGGTGATCTGCAGGTCGGGACGGACCAGGGCCAGCGGGATGCCCGGGAGCCCGGCACCCGAGCCCACGTCGCACACCGAGACGCCTTCCGGCACGGCCTCGGAGAGCACCGCGCAGTTCAACAGGTGCCGCTCCCACAGCCGGGGAACCTCACGGGGGCCGATCAGTCCGCGCTGCACACCCGCATCCGAGAGCAGCTCCGCATAGCGGACGGCCTCCGGAAAGCGGTCACCGAATACCGCCCGCGCCACCGCGGGCGCCGGGGGGAGCTCCGCTGCCTCTTCCACGAGAACCGTCCTTCCGTACAACATTGTTCTGGGACCCGGGCGACAAGAGACCCGGGGAGTTCTGAGTATCGGGGAAACCACGGCCCCGCCTGCGAGCAGACGGGGCCGTGGCTACCTGGAAGCGGTACGTGACGTCAGGCCGGGAGAACGACCACGCGGCGCTGGGGCTCCTCGCCCTCGGACTCGCTGCGCAGGCCCGCGGCGGCCACCGCGTCGTGGACGACCTTGCGCTCGAACGGCGTCATCGGGTCGAGCCGGACGGCCTGCCCGGTGCTCCTGGCCTCGTCCGCGGCCTGGGCACCGATCTTGGTCAGCTCCTGGCGCTTGTGCGCCCGGAAGCCCGCGATGTCGAGCATCAGACGGCTGCGGTCACCGGTCTCCCGGTTCACCGCGAGGCGGGTCAGCTCCTGGAGCGCCTCCAGCACCTCGCCGTCCCGGCCCACCAGCTTCTGCAGGTCGCGGCTGGTGGAGTCGCTGATGATCGACACAGCGGCGCGGTCGGCCTCGACATCCATGTCGATGTCGCCGTCGAGATCGGCGATGTCCAGCAGCCCCTCGAGGTAGTCGGCCGCGATCTCGCCCTCCTGCTCCAGGCGGGACAGGGTGTCGGTGCCCTCAGCGGCGGCCGCACTGGTCTGACGCTGGGTGTCCGTCACGGTGGACTCCTTCTTCACTTCTTGGACGGGTGCTTGGGCCGCTGCGGGCCGCCCTTGCGCTGCCCGGACTTGGCGTTACGCGACGAGCCGCCCGCCGGCTTCGGCTTGCTGCCCTCGTCCTGCTTCTGCTGCTCGACGTCCTGCTCCGCGGCGGAGGACTGGCCGGTCTGCCGCTGGGCCTTGGTCTGCCGCTTCGGCTGCTGACGGGCGGCACGGGCGGCCTCGGCGACCTTCTTGGCCTCGACCTGGGCCGGGTCCTCCTTGAGCTTGCCCTGGGCCCGCAGGCGCTCCTGACGCTGCTCGAAGGCGAGGCTGCCCGGAGTGGGGTTGCGGCGGATGACGAACATCTGCTGGCCGAGCGTCCACACGTTGGTGGTGAGCCAGTAGACCAGGACACCGACGGGGAAGTTGATGCCGAAGACGGCGAACATGAGGGGGAAGACGTACATCAGCATCTTCTGCTGCTGCATGAACGGCGTCTTCACCGTGAGGTCGACGTTCTTCGTCATCAGCTGGCGCTGCGTGTAGAACTGCGACAACGACATCAGCACGATCATGATGACCGTGACGACACGGACGTCCGTCAGCGTGGCGCCGAGACTCTCGATCTTGCCCGCGCTGTCCATGAACTTCGCGGACAGCGGGGCGCCGAAGATGTGCGCCTTGCGCGCGCTGTCCAGCAGCGACTGGTCGATGACACCGACCGTCTTGCCCTGGGCGATGTGGTTCAGGACCTGGTACAGCGAGATGAAGAAGGGCGACTGGGCCAGGATCGGGAGACAGCTCGAGAGAGGGTTGGTGCCCGTCTCCTTGTAGAGCTTCATCATCTCTTCGGACTGGCGCTGCTTGTCGCTCTTGTAACGCTCCTGGATCGCCTTCATCTTCGGCTGGAGCGCCTGCATGTTCCGCGTGGCCTTGATCTGCTTCACGAAGAGCGGGATCAGGCAGATGCGGATCAGCACCACCAGCGAGACGATGGACAGACCCCACGCCGCGCCACTGTTCTTGTCGAAGACGAGGCTGTAGAACGAGTGGAACTGGACGATGATCCAGGAAACAGCGTAATAAAGGGGACCGAGGATCGTGTCCACGAATCAGGCTCCTTGGGCGTTGGGCTGAGTCTCGGGCTGTGCGACGGACCCCGTGGTGGGGTGCCCGCCCAGTCGGCTCCTCAGCCGCTGGTGCCAGACCGGACGCTTCCGGGGAGGGACGTGGTCGACGCCACCGAGCGACCACGGGTTGCAGCGCAGGATGCGCCAGGCCGTCAGCACCGTGCCTTTGACCGCACCATGCCGGTCAATGGCCGTATAACCGTAGTGCGAGCACGACGGGTAGTACTTGCAGACCGGCCCCAGCAGGGGGCTGATGGTCCACTGGTAAATCTTGATCAACCACAGCAGCGGGTACTTCACTGTGCGCTCCCTCCCGGGTCGATACCGGGGTTCCGGGGGTCTCCCTCCGGGGGATTGCTTCGCGGCGCCCCTCCCAGCAGCCGCTGCAGCGCGGTATCGAGATCGCGGGCCAGCTGGGCGTGGTCCGCCTCGCCCGCGCCGGGCAGGGCTCGCACCACCACCAGGCTACCGGCGGGCAGCTGATCCAGCCGGTCGCGCACGAGGTGGCGCAGCCGGCGCTTGACCAGGTTGCGGACGACGGCTCCGCCCACGGCCTTGCTCACGACGAAACCCGCACGCACCGGGGAGGCTGTGCTCCCAGGTGTGTGCGGGTCCGTGGTACCGCTGCGAAGGTGGACGACGAGGAGCGGGCGGCCGGCCCTGCGTCCTCGGCGCACCGCGGTCGCGAAGTCCTCGCGCCGCCTCAGCCGAGACTCGGAAGGCAGCACGTCATGGACCTTGGCGTCAGGCTGCTCAGGCCGACAGGCTGGCGCGACCCTTGCCACGGCGGGACGCGAGGATCGCGCGGCCGGCACGGGTACGCATGCGCAGGCGGAAGCCGTGGGTCTTCGCGCGACGACGGTTGTTCGGCTGGAAGGTGCGCTTGCTCACTCGGGGACTCCAGAAATGTGTGATGGCGGGACATCGCCTGGCTGTCACCGTGCGCCCACGAGGAACTCGCAATACGCCCGAGTGCACCGCTTCATGACCGCACCCTCGGGCGTGGTCGTTGCCCATCGGAGGCAGGCGGCAGCAGCCATCGACAACTCGACCTGGTCACGGTACGCGCGGTTACGCCATCCGGTCAAACCGGCAGTGCACCAGGGGTACACCGTAGCCTCCCGCAGGCCCGGTCCGTGCCGGGCTCGCAGGGAGCGGTGCCGGACGGGGCATGGCACATTTGTGCACACCCTGTGGACAACGACTTGAACCGTGCACCGTGGCCTGACTACCGTGGCTGAACTCCGAATCCTTCCCGCCCGTCCCGAGAACCACACATTCGTGGGACTCCAGGGCGCCCCCGCTGACTGAGAGAGCGTGCCCTGTGGCTGACCTGCCCGCCGATCTTGCCGCAGTGTGGCCGCGCGTACTCGAACAGCTCCTGGGCGAGGGCCGTGGCCAAGGCGTGGAGACCAAGGACGAGCACTGGATCCGGCGCTGCCAGCCCCTGGCGCTGGTCGCCGACACCGCGCTGCTCGCCGTGCCCAACGAGTTCGCCAAGGGCGTCCTGGAGGGCCGGCTGGCCCCGATCGTCGGCGAGACCCTCAGCCGCGAGTGCGGCCGCCCGATCCGGATCGCGATCACCGTGGACGACTCCGCGGGCGCGCTCCCGGAGCCCCGGCCGCAGGAGCACCGCCCCCAGGAGAGCCGGCAGCCGTACGACGGGCGCGAGGCGTACGAGCCCTACGAGGGCCAGGGCGGCGGCTACGGCAGCCGCCAGGCCCCGCCCGACGACCTGCCGGCCGTCCGGCCCGCCTACCCCGACTACCAGCAGCCCCGGCCCGAGCCGGGCGCCTGGCCGCGGCACGGCGGCCCCTCCGGCCCGGCCGTGCCCGATCGGGGCGGCGACTACGGCTGGCAGCAGCCGCGCCTGGGCGGCTTCGCCGAGAGCGAACGCGACCCGTACGCCTCGCAGCACGGCGACGCCCCGTATCCGCAGCAGTACGAGCAGCAGCCGGACTACCGCTCCGCCGCGCCCGAGCGCCCGGCGTACGAGTCGCAGCGCCGCGAGCTGCCCGACATTCCCCGGTCCGCACCGGGCGGCGGGGACCGTGGCGAGCGGCCGTCGTCCGGCGGGACGCAGCCCGCGCCCGCGTCGGGATCCGGTGAGCCGACGGCCCGGCTGAACCCCAAGTACCTCTTCGACACCTTCGTCATCGGCGCGTCCAACCGCTTCGCCCACGCGGCAGCGGTGGCCGTGGCCGAGGCGCCGGCCAAGGCCTACAACCCCCTGTTCATCTACGGGGAGTCGGGCCTCGGCAAGACCCATCTGCTGCACGCCATCGGGCACTACGCGCGCAACCTCTACCCGGGCACGCGGGTGCGCTACGTGAGCTCCGAGGAGTTCACCAACGAGTTCATCAACTCCATCCGCGACGGCAAGGCGGACGCGTTCCGCAAGCGCTATCGCGACATGGACATCCTGCTGGTCGACGACATCCAGTTCCTGGCGAGCAAGGAGTCGACGCAGGAGGAGTTCTTCCACACCTTCAACACCCTGCACAACGCGAACAAGCAGATCGTGCTGTCCTCGGACCGGCCGCCCAAGCAGCTGGTGACCCTGGAGGACCGGCTGCGCAACCGCTTCGAGTGGGGCCTGATCACGGACGTGCAGCCGCCCGAGCTGGAGACGCGGATCGCGATCCTGCGGAAGAAGGCCGTGCAGGAGCAGCTCAACGCCCCGCCGGAGGTCCTGGAGTTCATCGCCTCCCGTATCTCGCGCAACATCCGCGAGCTGGAGGGCGCGCTGATCCGGGTCACCGCGTTCGCCAGTCTCAACCGGCAGCCGGTGGACCTCGGGCTGACCGAGATCGTCCTCAAGGACCTGATCCCCGGCGGCGAGGACGCCTCGCCCGAGATCACCGCGCCGGCCATCATGGCGGCGACGGCCGACTACTTCGGGCACACCGTGGAGGACCTGTGCGGGGCTTCGCGCAGCCGCGTGCTGGTGACGGCCCGGCAGATCGCGATGTACCTGTGCCGTGAGCTCACGGACCTGTCGCTGCCGAAGATCGGTGCACAGTTCGGCGGCCGCGACCACACGACCGTGATGCACGCGGACCGCAAGATCCGTGCGCTGATGGCCGAACGGCGCTCCATCTACAACCAGGTGACGGAGCTGACGAACCGCATCAAGAACGGCTGACACCCGTTCTGAGAGCGCGGAAGGGCGCTCCGGGAGCTTCCCGGAGCGCCCTTTTGCCGTTCCGGGCCGAGGAGGCCGGGCCCGGCCGGGGGTCCGGGGGTTGCCCCCGGGAAGCACAGCCCGGAGCGCCCTTCGCCGTTTCCGGAGGGTCCCGGGGCGCCCCAGCGGCGGTCCCGGACCGGCAGCGGTGTTCGAATACAAGCCCTGGACCAGCAGTTCTCCACAGATCGGGCCCCGAACGGCCGTCCACACCCTGGGGACCCGGAAGTTATCCCGAACGTGTCCACAGACCGGGCTGTTGATATGCCATCAGGCGAGGTCACGGGGGTGTGGATTTGTGGCCGACGAGGTTCCACAGCCTGTGGACAGCGAGACTGCCCACAGGCTCGCTCCGCGTTGTCCACCGGCAACCCACAGGAGAACCGGTCTTATACACAGCCTTTCCACACTCCTGTCCACTGTTCGGCAACGAAACGCCGAAGCTCACCGCACTGAGTGAAAGGCGTCACACCAAGTTGCCCGGTTGGGCTGTGGGGAACGTGGGTAAACCTGGGGACACGGCTGGGGAGAAGTGGCCCCCGCCTGTGCACCGGGTGTGCAGAACTTTCCGCAGTCCACAGCGGACCCGGTTTTTCCACTGCCTGCGCCCACAGGCCCGGTGGACAAAAAATCGGCCCTGACCTGGGCAAAGGAAGTTTTCCACGGTTTCCACAGGCCCTACTACTACGACCACATAGGTAAGCCGGGAAACTCGCTTCGAAGTGGGTCCTGTGCACAACTTCGCCTCGGGCCGCGCCACGCCTCCGACCTCGACTTGACCGCCAGCCGCACCGACTGTCAGCAACGTGCGTCAGACTGGTCCCCGGCACTCAGCCGACGACGAAGCCAGCAGGGCGAGCCAGCAACAGCAGGAGGCGGTACCGGTGAAGATCCGGGTGGAGCGCGATGTACTCGCGGAGGCAGTGGCCTGGGCGGCCCGCAGCCTCCCGGCCCGTCCGCCGGTGCCGGTCCTCGCGGGCCTGCTGCTGAAGGCGGAGGAGGGCTCCCTGAGCCTCTCCGGCTTCGACTACGAGGTCTCGGCCCGCGTCTCGGTCGAGGCGGATGTGGAGGAGGACGGCACCGTCCTCGTCTCCGGCCGGCTCCTCGCCGACATCTGCCGGGCACTTCCCAACAGGCCTGTGGAGATCTCCACGGACGGCGTGCGCGTCACCGTCGTCTGCGGCTCCTCGCGATTCACACTCCACACCCTGCCTGTGGAGGAATACCCGGCGCTGCCGCAGATGCCGACCGCCACGGGCGCCGTCCCGGCGGAGGTCTTCGCCTCGGCCGTCTCCCAGGTCGCCATCGCCGCCGGCCGTGACGACACGCTCCCCGTGCTCACCGGTGTCCGGATCGAGATCGAGGGCGACACCGTCACCCTGGCCTCCACCGACCGCTACCGCTTCGCGGTCCGCGAGTTCATGTGGAAGCCCGAGACCCCGGACATCTCCGCGGTCGCCCTGGTGCCCGCCAAGACCCTGCTGGACACCGCCAAGTCCCTCAGCAGCGGCGACACGGTGGCGCTGGCGCTGTCCGGCTCCGGAGCGGGCGAGGGCCTCATCGGCTTCGAGGGCGCCGGGCGCCGTACGACCACGCGCCTGCTCGAGGGCGACCTGCCGAAGTACCGCACGCTGTTCCCGACCGAGTTCAACTCCGTCGCCGTGATCGAGACCGCCCCGTTCGTCGAGGCCGTCAAGCGTGTGGCGCTCGTCGCCGAGCGGAACACCCCGGTGCGCCTGAGCTTCGAGCAGGGCGTGCTGATCCTGGAGGCCGGCTCCAGCGACGACGCACAGGCTGTGGAAAGGGTCGACGCCCAGCTCGACGGCGACGACATCTCGATCGCCTTCAACCCGGCCTTCCTGCTCGAGGGCCTCTCGGCCATCGACTCCCCGGTGGCCCAGCTGTCCTTCACGACCTCCACCAAGCCCGCGCTGCTCAGCGGCAAGCCGGCGCTCGACGCGGAGGCGGACGAGGCGTACAAGTACCTGATCATGCCGGTTCGCCTGTCCGGCTGAGGCCGACGACCGAGGGGTGCGGGCCGTTCACCATTGAGCGCCCGCACCCCACAGGTGTGCACCTGACCCCGGGCGTAGGCTCGTAGAGCAGGTACGCATCGCAATCAAGGCAAGAGGATCACCCATGGAGCTCGGTCTCGTCGGTCTCGGCAAGATGGGCGGCAACATGCGCGAGCGCATCCGCCGCGCAGGCCACACCGTCATCGGATACGACCGCAACCCGGACCTGGCGGACGTCCACAGCCTCAAGGAGCTTGTGGATTCCCTGCAGGGTCCGCGCGTCGTGTGGGTCATGGTCCCGGCCGGCGCCGCCACCCAGTCCACCATCGACGAGCTCGCCGAGCTGCTCTCCCCCGGCGATGTCGTCGTCGACGGCGGGAACTCCCGCTGGACGGACGACGAGAAGCACGCCGAGGAGCTCGCGGCCAAGGGCATCGGCTTCGTCGACTGCGGCGTCTCGGGCGGTGTCTGGGGCCTGGAGAACGGTTACGCCCTGATGTACGGCGGCGACGCCGGCAACGTGGCGAAGGTCCAGCCGGTCTTCGACGCGCTCAAGCCCGAGGGCGACTTCGGCTCGGTCCACGCGGGCAAGGTCGGCGCGGGCCACTTCGCCAAGATGGTCCACAACGGCATCGAGTACGCGATGATGCAGGCCTACGCCGAGGGCTGGGAGCTGCTGGAGAAGGTCGACTCCGTCACCGACGTGCGCGAGGTCTTCCGCTCCTGGCAGGAGGGCACCGTCATCCGCTCCTGGCTGCTCGACCTGGCGGTCAACGCCCTCGACGAGGACGAGCACCTGGACGGCCTGCGCGGCTTCGCCGCCGACTCCGGCGAGGGCCGCTGGACGGTCGAGGCCGCCATCGACAACGCCGTGCCGCTTCCGGCGATCACGGCCTCCCTCTTCGCGCGGTTCGCCTCGCGCCAGGAGGACTCGCCGCAGATGAAGATGATCGCCGCGCTGCGCAACCAGTTCGGCGGCCACGCGGTCGAGACCAAGAAGTAACAAGAAGCAAGCAGCAACAGCCGGGGGAGGTCGGCTCGCCACTCATGCACGTTTCGCATCTGTCGCTGGCCGACTTCCGCTCGTACGCCCGGGCGGAGGTCCCGCTCGACCCTGGCGTCACGGCCTTCGTGGGCCCCAACGGCCAGGGCAAGACCAATCTCGTCGAGGCCGTCGGCTACCTGGCGACCCTCGGCAGCCACCGGGTCTCCTCCGACGCGCCCCTGGTGCGGATGGGTGCGGACCGCGCGGTCGTCCGCGCCTCGGTCGTCCAGGGCGAGCGGCAGCAGCTGATCGAGCTGGAGCTCAACCCCGGCAGGGCCAACCGGGCCCGCATCAACCGCTCTTCCCAGGTCAAGCCGCGCGACGTGCTCGGCATCGTGCGGACGGTCCTGTTCGCGCCCGAGGACCTGGCGCTGGTCAAGGGCGACCCGGGCGAGCGCCGCCGCTTCCTCGACGAGCTGATCACGGCCCGTGCCCCGCGCATGGCGGGCGTGCGCTCCGACTACGAGCGCGTGCTCAAGCAGCGCAACACCCTGCTGAAGTCGGCCGCGATGGCCCGCCGTCACGGCGGTAGACAGATGGACCTCTCCACGCTCGACATCTGGGACCAGCACCTGGCCCGTGCGGGCGCCGAGCTGCTGGCGCAGCGGCTCGACCTGATCACCACGCTGCGTCCGCTGGCCGACAAGGCGTACGAGCAGCTGGCCCCGGGCGGCGGCCCGGTCGCCTTCGACTACCGCGGCCCGGCCGGCATCGAGGACGCGCAGACGCGCGAGGAGCTGTACGAGGCGCTGCTGGCCGCGCTCGCCGAGGCCCGCAAGCAGGAGATCGAGCGCGGCGTGACGCTGGTCGGCCCGCACCGCGACGAACTGCTGCTCAGGCTCGGCCGGCTGCCCGCCAAGGGCTATGCGAGCCACGGCGAGTCCTGGTCGTACGCGCTGGCCCTGCGCCTGGCCTCGTACGAACTGCTGCGCTCCGAGGGCAACGAGCCGGTGCTGGTGCTGGACGACGTCTTCGCGGAGCTGGACGCCCGGCGGCGGGAGCGGCTGGCCGAACTGGTCGCACCGGGCGAGCAGGTGCTGGTGACGGCCGCTGTGGACGACGACGTGCCGAACCTGCTGGCGGGTGCCCGGTACGCGGTCGCGGAAGGTGTGGTCGAGCGCGTATGAGCGAGAAGCCCCTCCCCGGGCCTGCCGCCCCCAAGCCGCCGGAGCCGTCCGGTGTGGACCTGGCGCGGGTCGCGCTGCGCGCCGCGAAGGAGCAGGCGCGGGCGCGCGGCAACGCCGCGCAGCAGAAGAAGCAGGCGCGCCGCGGCGGTCTGCGCTCCGGGGCACGCGCCGACGGCCGCGACCCGCTGCCGCTGGGCGCCGCCATCAACCGCCTGATCACCGAGCGCGGCTGGGAGACGCCCGCGGCGGTGGGCGGGGTGATGGGCCGCTGGCCGCAGATCGTGGGTCCGGAAGTGGCCCTGCACTGCGAGCCGCAGAAGTACGACGAGGACGAGCGCGTGCTGACGGTGCAGTGCGACTCGACGGCGTGGGCGACGCAGCTGCGGCTGCTGGCCCCGCAGCTGGTGGCCCGGCTCAATGCGGACCTCGGCCAGGGCACCGTGAAAATGATCAAGGTGCTGGGCCCGGGCGGCCCCGCACGCCGGTACGGCTCGCTGCGGGCCCCCGGCAGCCGCGGCCCCGGCGACACCTACGGGTGATCCGGCGCGGCGGGTTGACCCGTGGTGCGCATGGTGCGGCACACGACTGCGCGCACCGTAGCGGGTGGTTGACATCCGGAAGCGCTGAGTGCCGCTGTGAGCGTCTTGGAGCCCCGGTCGCCGTATAGGGAGTCGGCTGATGCCGGTTCAGGGCGGCACATGAGGACTCAGGCACCGCCAAACCCCCATTCATGTCGGCGCTACCGGTAGACTGGTAGCAATCCCGCCGGCTTGCGGGACTCGTCGACCAACGCAGAACGACGCAGCCGCTCCTGCCTGCCCCGGGCGGGGTCCCCCCACCACAGGCGGGGGAAGGCCTGTGCTGTGCCAGAAAGGGCGCTTCGTGGCCGATTCCGGCAACCCCAACGAGAACATCACCCCCTCTTCTTCCGCGGCCGCCTCATCCGGCGCGCCCGGCGGTGAGTCGTCGTACGACGCCAGCGCGATCACCGTTCTGGAGGGTCTGGACGCGGTCCGCAAGCGGCCCGGCATGTACATCGGCTCCACCGGTGAGCGTGGTCTGCATCACCTCGTGTACGAGGTCGTCGACAACTCCGTCGACGAGGCCCTGGCCGGGCACGCGGACACCATCGATGTGACGATCCTGCCGGACGGCGGTGTGCGTGTCGTCGACAACGGCCGTGGCATCCCGGTGGGCATCGTCCCCTCCGAGGGCAAGCCCGCCGTCGAGGTCGTCCTGACCGTGCTGCACGCGGGCGGCAAGTTCGGCGGCGGCGGCTACGCGGTCTCCGGCGGTCTGCACGGCGTCGGCGTCTCGGTCGTCAACGCACTGTCGACGCGCGTCGCGGTCGAGGTGAGGACCGACGGCTTCCGGTGGACCCAGGACTACAAGCTCGGTGTCCCCACGGCCCCCCTCCAGAAGAACGAGGCGACGGAGGAGACCGGCACCTCGGTCACCTTCTGGGCCGACGGCGACATCTTCGAGACCACCGAGTACTCCTTCGAGACGCTCTCGCGGCGCTTCCAGGAGATGGCCTTCCTCAACAAGGGCCTGACCATCTCGCTGACGGACGAGCGTCCGGACCACGTGGACGAGGAGGGCAAGGCCCTCACCGTCCGGTACCACTACGAGGGCGGCATCTCCGACTTCGTCACGTACCTCAACTCCCGCAAGGGCGAGCTGGTCCACCCCACGGTGATCTCGTTCGAGGCCGAGGACAAGGAGCGGTTGCTCTCCCTCGAGGTCGCGATGCAGTGGAACACCCAGTACAGCGAGGGTGTCTACAGCTTCGCCAACACCATCCACACCCATGAGGGCGGCACTCACGAGGAGGGCTTCCGCGCGGCGCTGACGGGTCTGATCAACCGTTACGCCCGGGACAAGAAGCTGCTCCGCGAGAAGGACGACAACCTCACGGGCGACGACATCCGCGAGGGTCTGACGGCGATCATCTCCGTCAAGCTCGGCGAGCCGCAGTTCGAGGGCCAGACCAAGACCAAGCTGGGCAACACGGAGGCCAAGACCTTCGTGCAGAAGGTCGTCCACGAGCAGCTCACCGACTGGCTGGACCGCAACCCCAACGAGGCCGCGGACATCATCCGCAAGTCCATCCAGGCGGCCACCGCCCGGGTGGCGGCCCGCAAGGCGCGCGACCTGACCCGCCGCAAGGGCCTGCTGGAGACGGCGTCGCTGCCGGGCAAGCTCTCCGACTGCCAGTCGAACGACCCCACCAAGTGCGAGATCTTCATCGTCGAGGGTGACTCCGCCGGCGGCTCGGCCAAGTCCGGCCGCAACCCCGAGTACCAGGCGATCCTCCCGATCCGGGGCAAGATCCTCAACGTCGAGAAGGCACGGATCGACAAGATCCTGCAGAACACCGAGATCCAGGCGCTGATCTCCGCGTTCGGCACCGGCGTGCACGAGGACTTCGACATCTCGAAGCTCCGCTATCACAAGATCATTCTGATGGCGGACGCCGACGTCGACGGCCAGCACATCAACACCCTGCTGCTGACCTTCCTGTTCCGCTTCATGCGGCCGCTGGTCGAGGCCGGTCACGTCTACCTCTCCCGTCCGCCGCTCTACAAGATCAAGTGGGGCAAGGACGACTTCGAGTACGCCTACTCCGACCGCGAGCGCGACGCCCTGATCCAGCTCGGCCGGGAGAACGGCAAGCGGATCAAGGACGACTCGGTCCAGCGCTTCAAGGGTCTCGGCGAGATGAACGCCGAGGAGCTGCGCGTCACCACCATGGACGTCGACCACCGCGTCCTCGGTCAGGTCACGCTGGACGACGCCGCCCAGGCGGACGACCTGTTCTCGGTGCTCATGGGCGAGGACGTCGAGGCACGGCGCTCGTTCATCCAGCGCAACGCCAAGGACGTCCGCTTCCTCGACATCTGAGTCGGCCGGACAACAGCAGCCGCTCGAAAGGACTTTGAACAGCAATGGCCGACGAGACCACCCCTGAGGCCCCTCTCACGCCCGACGGCACCACGCCCGAGGGCAAGCCCGCCACCATCGAGAGCGTGGGCATGCGCGTCGAGCCCGTCGGGCTCGAGACCGAGATGCAGCGCTCGTACCTCGACTACGCGATGAGCGTCATCGTCTCGCGTGCGCTCCCCGACGTGCGGGACGGCCTCAAGCCGGTGCACCGCCGCGTGCTCTACGCGATGTACGACGGCGGTTACCGGCCCGAGAAGGGCTTCTACAAGTGCGCCCGCGTCGTCGGTGACGTCATGGGTACGTACCACCCGCACGGCGACGCCTCCATCTACGACGCGCTCGTCCGCCTGGCCCAGCCCTGGGCGATGCGGATGCCGCTGGTCGACTCCAACGGCAACTTCGGTTCCCCGGGCAACGACCCGGCCGCCGCCATGCGGTACACCGAGTGCAAGATGGCGCCGCTGTCGATGGAGATGGTCCGGGACATCGACGAGGAGACCGTCGACTTCCAGGACAACTACGACGGCCGCAACCAGGAGCCGACGGTCCTGCCGTCGCGCATCCCCAACCTGTTGGTGAACGGTTCCGCCGGCATCGCCGTCGGCATGGCCACCAACATCCCGCCGCACAACCTGCGCGAGGTGGCCGAGGGCGCCCAGTGGTACCTGGCCAACCCGGAGGCCACCCCCGAGGAGCTGCTCGACGCGCTCGTCGAGCGCATCAAGGGCCCCGACTTCCCGACCGGCGCCCTCGTGGTGGGCCGCAAGGGCATCGAGGAGGCCTACCGCACCGGCCGCGGCTCGATCACCATGCGTGCGGTGGTCCAGGTCGAGGAGATCCAGAACCGCCAGTGCCTGGTGGTCACCGAACTCCCCTACCAGGTCAACCCGGACAACCTCGCGCAGAAGATCGCCGACCTGGTGAAGGACGGCCGGATCGGCGGCATCGCCGACGTCCGCGACGAGACCTCCTCGCGCACCGGCCAGCGCCTGGTGATCGTCCTCAAGCGGGACGCGGTCGCCAAGGTCGTCCTCAACAACCTGTACAAGCACACCGATCTGCAGACCAACTTCGGCGCGAACATGCTGGCGCTGGTCGACGGCGTGCCGCGCACCCTGTCGTTGGACGCCTTCATCCGCAACTGGGTCACGCACCAGGTCGAGGTCATCGTCCGGCGCACCCGCTTCCGGCTGCGCAAGGCCGAGGAGCGCGCCCACATCCTGCGCGGCCTACTCAAGGCGCTCGACGCGATCGACGAGGTCATCGCCCTCATCCGGCGCAGCGACACCGTCGACGTCGCCCGCGAGGGCCTGATGGGCCTGCTGCAGATCGACGAGATCCAGGCCAACGCGATCCTGGAGATGCAGCTCCGCCGGCTGGCCGCCCTGGAGCACCGGAAGATCACCGCGGAGCACGACGAGCTCCAGGCGAAGATCAACGAGTACAACGCGATCCTCGCCTCGCCCGAGCGGCAGCGCACGATCATCAGCGAGGAACTCACCGCGATCGTCGAGAAGTTCGGCGAGGACCGGCGTTCCGCGCTGGTGCCCTTCGAGGGCGACATGTCCATCGAGGACCTGATCGCCGAGGAGGACATCGTCGTCACGATCACCCGTGGCGGCTATGTGAAGCGCACCAAGACCGAGGACTACCGCTCGCAGAAGCGCGGCGGCAAGGGCGTGCGCGGCACGAAGCTGCGGGAAGACGACATCGTCGACCACTTCTTCGTCTCCACCACGCACCACTGGCTGCTGTTCTTCACCAACAAGGGCCGGGTCTACCGGGCCAAGGCCTACGAGCTCCCGGACGCCGGCCGTGACGCCCGCGGCCAGCACGTGGCCAACCTGCTGGCCTTCCAGCCGGACGAGAAGATCGCCCAGATCCTCGCCGTCCGCGACTACGAGGCCGCGCCGTACCTGGTGCTGGCCACCAAGTCCGGCCTGGTGAAGAAGACCGCGCTGAAGGACTACGACTCGCCGCGCTCCGGCGGCGTCATCGCCATCAACCTCCGTGAGACGGAGAGCGGCGGCGAGGACGAACTCATCGGCGCCGAGCTGGTGTCGGCCACGGACGACCTGCTGCTGATCAGCAAGAAGGCCCAGTCCATCCGGTTCACCGCAACGGACGAAGCGCTCCGGCCGATGGGCCGTGCCACTTCGGGTGTCAAGGGCATGAGCTTCCGCGAGGGTGACGAGCTGCTCTCGATGAACGTCGTGCGTCCGGGCACCTTCGTCTTCACGGCGACCGACGGCGGTTACGCGAAGCGGACGAACGTCGACGAGTACCGCGTCCAGGGCCGCGGCGGCCTGGGCATCAAGGCCGCCAAGATCGTGGAGGACCGCGGATCGCTGGTCGGCGCCCTGGTGGTCGAGGAGCGCGACGAGATCCTGGCGATCACCCTCGGGGGCGGCGTGATCCGGACCCGGGTCGACGAAGTCCGTGAGACGGGCCGTGACACCATGGGCGTCCAACTGATCAACCTGGGCAAGCGCGATGCCGTCGTCGGCATCGCCCGTAACGCCGAGGCCGGTCGCGAGGCGGACGGTGTCGAGGAGTTGACCGGCACGGACGAGGGCGACGCGGCTGCGGCTGCCGAGGGCGTGGAGCCCCCGGCCGAGGACACCGAGGAGTAAGCCGTGAGTCGAGCCACGGGCACCACCGCGACCGGCGGTGCCGGCGCCGAACGGAGCGGGTCCACCCGCACCGTCACCGATACCGCAGGCGCCCGTGGCTCGGATTCCGACGGCGAGTCCGGGGCAGTAATCCCCGGCGAGCGCTCCGGGCCGGACGGGAGCAGCGGCACCAGGTCCGCAGGCAGGGGGAGAACCGTGACGGAGACCCGAGGTCCCAAGCCCTACCACCCGCCGAAGGCGTACGAGCCTCCGGCGGACCGTTCCGGACCGGATTCCGCATCGGAGTCCGGTCCGGAGTCCGCTGCCGCGGACAAGGGGGCCCGCGGCGGCAAGGGGGCCGACCGGGCCCCGAAGACGGCCAAGGCCGCCAAGGCGGCCCAGGCCGCCCCGAAGAAGAGCGGGCAGGAGCCGGCCACCGCGGCGGTTCCTGCGCCCCGTACGGCCCCGCGTACGCGCAAGGCGCGGCTGCGGGTGGCCAAGGCCGACCCGTGGTCGGTGATGAAGGTCAGCTTCCTGCTGTCGCTCGCCCTGGGCGTCTGCACCATCGTGGCCGCCGCCGTGCTGTGGACGGTCCTGGACGCCATGGGGGTGTTCTCCGCGGTCGGCGGGACCATCACCGATGCCACGTCGGGCGAGGGCGGCGGATTCGACCTGGAGTCGTTCCTGTCGCTGCCGCACGTGCTGCTCTTCACGTCCGTCATCGCGGTCATCGACGTGGTGCTGGCGACCGCCCTGGCGACGCTGGGAGCCTTCGTCTACAACCTCTCCGCCGGTTTCACGGGCGGTGTCGAGCTGACCCTGGCAGAGGACGAATAGCGGCTTCAGGGGCCCGGCCAGGCACGATTTTGGTACCGGGCCCCAAGTGCGCTAATCTTTCGGTGCAGCCAGCGAGGGGCTATAGCTCAGACGGTTAGAGCGCTTCCCTGATAAGGAAGAGGCCACAGGTTCAAGTCCTGTTAGCCCCACCGGCACGATCGGCCCGGACGGAATTCTCCGTCCGGGCCGATCGCTTTTGGGGAGTTGGCGCCGGGGCGAGGTGACGGACGACCGGATCAGGTCACCGATCGGTATCGGCCGGTGTGTATCATCGGCGACCAGAGGTCCCCTTCACGTCAAGGAAAGACGAGGTCGCGCGGTGAAGAAGCTGCTCCTGGTCGCACTGGCCGCCATCGGCGGGCTCCTCGTGTACCGGCAGATCCAGGCGGATCGCGCCGAGCAGGATCTGTGGACGGAGGCGACCGACTCCGTGCCCGCAGGTTCGGGTGTGTGAGCCGCAACACGTACTGAAGCAGGGCCCCGGCCGTTCATCGGCCGGGGCCCTGCTTTTTGCTTGCGCAAATAAAATGATTGCGATCGTGAAGGGGGGTCGGATGGCCGGCGGTCAGCTCGCCCAGAGCGCCCACACGCCGACGGCCAGGCACAGCAGCGCCACGACCAGCACCGGCACGGCCACCTTCGCAGGCGGTCCCGGGCGCCCCGGAAGGGCTTCCGGCACCTCGTAGGGCCGGGTGGGCGGGTAGGCGGGCCGGGGCGGTGCGAGGACGAAGTCGGCCGGTTCCGCCGGAGGTTCCGCTTCCGCCTCCGGTTCCGTCCGCGGCTCGGGACCTTCCGGGCCGAATCCCGGCGGCAGCGGGCCGAGCTGGTCGAAGACCTCGATCCGCTCCCCGGCGCCCAGCGCGCCCTGCGCGCCGTGTGCGCCCTGTGCGTCCTGTTCATCGGGCGGCTCCCCCAGCATCTCGACGGCGGCTGCCAGGGCCTTGCGCGCCCCCATGGCCGTACGGAAGCGGATGGCAGGATCGGGCTGCAGCAGATGCGCCACCACGTCCCACAGCGGCGCGGGGACCTCTTCCGGTGCGTTCGGCACGCCGTGTTTCTCGAATCGCTCCACGAGCGCCTCGGCGTCGGGTTTGCGGCCCGTGAGCAGATAGAGCGCCACCAGTCCCACGGCGAAGAGATCGGCGGGGAAGTCCGGTTCCTCGCCCAGCATTTGCTCGGGCGCGAAGTAACCGGGCGTCCCCATCACCAAGTTGGTGTCCGTCAGCCGCGGCTCGCCCTTGCGCATGGCGATGCCGAAATCGGAGAGCCGCAAATGCGGTCGGCCCGTTCCGGTGGCCTCCAGGAGGAGATTGGCGGGCTTGATGTCCCGGTGCACCACGTCCTCCGCGTGCACCGCGGCCAGCCCGGACAGCAACTGGTCGAGCAGGACGCACACGAACCGCGGCGGCAAGGGGCCGTAGTCGCCGATGAGATGGGCCAGCGAGCCCCCGCCCACCACGTCCATGGTGAACAGCACCTTGTCGTCGTCCGCGGCCCAGCTCATCGGGGCCAGGACGTGGGGGTGGTCGATGCGCAGCGCCTGCTCGCGGACGAACCTCAGCAGCGTGTGGGCGTCGCTCTGCTGCAGCACCTTGGCGGCCACGTAGCGCCGCCGGCGCCGGTCCCAGGCGCGCCAGACCTCCCCCGCCCCGCCGCGCCCGATCGGGTCCACCAGCTCGTAGCGCCCGGCGAAGACCTCACCCATCGGTCGCGGCGCGGTCAGCTCTGGTGCGCCTCGTAGTGGGCGACCGCCTCGGCGGTCCGCCCGGCGCCGTACACCCGCAGGAATTCGGCCAGTTCGGGGTGGGCGGGGGCGAGGGTGTCGGCGGCGGCGATGATGTCCCCCGCGCCCGCCACCGAGCGCAGCAGCGACTGGATCTCGCGGACCACGCGGCGCACGGTCGGCGCACCGCTGCTGGCCGTCGTCTGCGTGGAGTTGAGCACCGACCCCCCCGAGCTCCGCTTGACCTCCTCCATCCGCTCGGCGGCCTCGGCGGCGCTCACGCTGCCGTCGGCGACCTGGCTGGAGAGCTCCTGTAGCGCCTGCACCCGCTGCACCACCGCGGGATTGCCGATCTTTGCTCGCTGACCGCTCATCAACTGCGAGAGCATGGGCGCCGACAGGCCCAGGACGGAGGCGAGACGCGCCTGGTTGAGGCCGAGGTCGTCGATGAGACGGCGGAACAGTGCCCCCAGAGGCTCCCCGTACCAGCTCCGCTGCAGCTCTCGTGCGCGGGCGGTGGCTTCCTGCTGTGCTGCGTCCATCTCGCTCTCCCCTTCGCTTCGCTGCCGCGAATCTTGCGGTGCATCCTACGGAGAGTGGTGGGTCCGGGCGATACCCGGTCGGGAAACACCCCGGGCACCAGGTAGTCTGTTCCCGGACGGGGCCTTAGCTCAGTTGGTAGAGCGCTGTCTTTGCATGGCAGATGTCAGGGGTTCGACTCCCCTAGGCTCCACATCGAAAACCCCTCCGACCAGCATGAATGCGGTCGGAGGGGTTTCTTCTTGGGTTCAGGACCGGCGTCAGGGCCGGTCGTTGTCGCCGTCGGGCGAGGCCTCCGTGTCGGCGCGGTCCTGCTTGGCCTGGACCTCCGGGTCGAGGGCGGAGCGGTCCGGGCCGCTGCCGTCGACGGAGGAGAGCGGGGCGCGGTCGGCGACCTCGGTGGGCTCCGGGGGCTCGACGAGCCAGTCCGGGTTGGCCTGCTTGTCCCACCACTTCCAGGCGGCGACGGCGCCGCCCGCGAGCAGGCCCAGCAGGGCGAGGCGCTTGACCGCCCGGCCGGTGCGGCAGCGGCGGCTCTTCCGCTTCACGAGCTTGTCGATCTCCTCGGCCGTCACCTGTCCGCGCAGTGCGGCGAGGGCGGCGGTGCTGCGGGAGACCGCCTCCTCCCGGACGGGCTCGGCGGCGGCGCGGGCCTGCGCGACCTTGGGGCCCGCGTAGTCGGCGGCCTGCCGGGCGGCCTTCCGGGTCTGTTCCGCGGCGCGCACGGCGGCGGCGTCCACCTTCGGGGGCAGGGCGCCGCGGGCGTGCTCGATGCGGGGATGGAGGTGCGTGTCGTACTGCGCACGTGCCTGGTGCGCGGCCTCGGTGACCTTGGGCGCGAGCCGCGTCCGGGTCTCGTGCGCGTAGTGCGCGGCCGCGTCCCGCGCCGTGCCTGCATAGGGCGCCACCACTTCCGCGGCGTGGCGCACGCTGTCCTTGGCGGTGCTGGTCGCGGCGCGCACGCTGTCCTTGCGGGTCACGAGTACCTCCTCCTCGGTGGCGTTGGTCTGTCGCCTTTCCACCCAGTGGAAAATCATGCCTGGCTGCGGGCGGTCCGGCATGTGCGAGCGGGCATCCGGGTCAAGTGGGGGAGCTTCGATCGACAATGCCATGGTTTGCCGCCGCGCGCGGGGCTTTGGTGGCTACTGCCGTGGACCCGTCCGTGCGAGGATCGGTAGCCGTCAGTGAACACTATGGAAGGTAGATCGTGGCTGAGCAGCTCTACGCCACCCTGAAGACCAACCAGGGCGACATCGAGATCAAGCTTTTCTCGAACCACGCCCCGAAGACGGTCAAGAACTTCGTCGAGCTCGCGAAGGGCGAGCGCGAGTGGGTCAACCCGGAGACGGGCGCCAAGACCACGGACAAGCTGTACGACGGCACGATCTTCCACCGTGTCATCGAGGGCTTCATGATCCAGGGCGGCGACCCGCTGGGCAACGGCACCGGCGGTCCCGGTTACAAGTTCGGCGACGAGTGCCACCCGGACCTCGCCTTCACCAAGCCGTACCTGCTGGCCATGGCCAACGCCGGTCCGGGTACCAATGGTTCGCAGTTCTTCATCACCGTGTCCCCGACCACGTGGCTGACCGGCAAGCACACCATCTTCGGCGAGGTCTCCAACGAGGCGTCGCAGAAGGTCGTGGACGCCATTGCGGCCACCCAGACGAACCCGCGCACCGACCGCCCGGTGAACGACGTTCGCATCGAGTCCGTGGTGATCGAGACCCGCTGACCCACGGGAACCCGGAGCCCCGCCCGTCCGTATGACGGGCGGGGCCGTGTTGTCCGCCAAGGGGCGCCAAGGGGAGACCATGAACGATCAGGCCGTCTGCTGCTACCGGCACCCGGACCGGGAGACGGGCATCCGCTGCACCCGGTGCGAGCGGCCGATCTGCCCGGAGTGCATGGTCAGTGCCTCGGTCGGCTTCCAGTGCCCGGAGTGCGTGAGCAGCGGGTCCGGCACGGGCCACGCCCCGCGGGCGTCCGCGGCGCGCACCATAGCGGGGGCCACCGTGCACGGCTCGGACCCGCGCCTGGTGACCAAGGTCCTGCTGGGGATCAACGTGGCCGTGTGGATCGCGGTCATGGCCACGGGCGACCGGCTGGTCGACGCCCTGGAGTTGTTCGGCCGGGCGACGACCACGGGCTACGGCCCGCTGGAGGGCGTCGCCGAGGGCGAGTGGTACCGGCTGCTGACGGCGATGTTCCTGCACCAGACGCCGATGCACATCGCCTTCAACATGCTCTCGCTCTGGTGGCTCGGCCCGCCGCTGGAGGCGGCGCTGGGCCGGCTGCGCTACACGGCGCTCTACCTGCTGTCCGGGCTCGGCGGCAGCGCGCTGACCTATCTCCTCGCCGACCCGCGCCAGCCGTCGCTCGGCGCGTCCGGTGCCATCTTCGGCCTGCTGGGCGCCACGGCGGTGCTGCTGCGCCGGCTCAAGTACGACATGCGCCCGGTGATCGCGCTGCTCGTGCTCAACCTGATCTTCACGTTCACCTGGGCCAACATCGCCTGGCAGGCCCATGTCGGCGGCCTCGTGGTGGGCACGGCGGTGGCGTACGGGATGGTGCACGCGCCCCGCGGGAAGCGGGTGCTCGTCCAGCAGCTCACCTGCGCCGGGGCGTTGGCGGCCATCGCCGTGGTGGTGGCGGTGCGGACGCTCCAGCTGACCTAGCCGGGGGCCGTCGGGGGGCCGTCACCCACACCGGTGGCTGCACAGGTTGTCCACAACGGGTGCCGGATCTTGCGCACCCTGTGGGGAACATCCGTTCCCCGTCTTCCCGGCCCTTCTGAGCTGCGTTTCCGCTGGAAGACGCCGGTGTGCCCATGGATACACAGAGCTCGTACCCGGTCACACCGGCGTCAACATCAGGGAAGTTATCCACAGATCTTCTGAGTTTTCCCCACTGTGGACGAGGGTGTGGATAACTCACGGGAAGGCTTGGGGGAAAGCTTGACGGAGAGCGCTACTTCCACTGGGTGGAGACGACGAACCCCGCGGCGATGAAACCGAAGCCGACCACGATGTTCCAGTTGTGCAGCGCCTGCACGGGCATGTCGCCGCCCGTCACATAGAAGACGACGATCCAGGCCAGGCCGATGAGGAACATCGCCAGCATCAGCGGTGCCACCCAGCGGCGCCCTGCGTTCAGCTTGATGGCCTGCTGCTTCACGGGCGGCGGCGTGAAGTCGTCTTTCTTGCGGATCCGTGACTTCGGCACGAGGAACTCTCCTGTCGATGCGCTGCGTGACCGCGCTGGGGCTTCGGGCTGGGTCCGTCCGGGACGGCGTGCCGGGGAAGCGACTGCCGCCCCCGGGCGTCCGTTAGCGTAGTGCTTCCGCGGCGTCGGAGAGGATAAGGGTACGTTGAGCAATTCTGCCGACTCCACCGGTGCGCCTGCCCGGCGGTTCCGTTTCCGCCCGGTGCGCCTGCTGACCGCCGCCGTCTTCGCCCTCGCCGGACTGATCTTCTGGACGAGTTTCAACACGGCCAAGGGCACCAATCTGCGCACCGATTCCTCGATGCTGCGGCTGTCCGACCTCATCCAGGAGCGCAGCCGGAACAACGGCGCGCTGGAGGAGAGCGCTGCCGCCGCCCGCGCCGAAGTGGACGCCCTCGCGCGGCGCGACAACGGCAACAGCGCCGAGCAGGACAAGAAGCTCACCGCCCTGGAGCAGGCGGCGGGCACCCGGCCGCTGTCCGGCCAGGCCCTGACCGTCACGCTCACCGACGCCCCGCCGAACGCCACCGCGAAGATCCCCGGCGTCCCGGCGCCCCAGCCCAACGACCTCGTCATCCACCAGCAGGACCTCCAGGCCGTCGTCAACGCCCTGTGGCAGGGCGGGGCCAAGGGCATCGAGGTCATGGACCAGCGGCTGATCTCCACGAGTGCCGTCCGCTGCGTCGGCAACACGCTCATCCTCCAGGGCCGCGTCTACTCCCCGCCGTACAAGATCACCGCTGTCGGTGACCGGGGAGCGCTCAAGAAGGCCCTGGACGGCTCTCCTGCGATCCAGAACTACCTCCAGTACGTCGTCGCCTACGGCCTCGGCTGGAAGGTCGAGCAGCGCGATGCCGTGACTCTTCCGGGGTACTCGGGCACAGTGGATCTCCACTACGCCAAGCCCGTGGGGTGACCCGGGAGGGGGCCGGCCGGTGAGGTTGCGACTCGTCGTCCGTACGCTCAGCGAACTGTGCCTGACCATCGGCACGTTGATCGTCCTCTTCGTCGTCTACGTCCTGTACTGGACCGGTGTCCGGGCGGACCACGCCATGAACGGCGAGATCGGCCGGCTGCAGGAGCAGTGGTCCGCGGGGTCCGCCGCCCGGCCCGCAGCCCCCTCGCCCCCGGCAGGGACGGCGGGTACGGCAGGGACGGCGGAGACACCGCAGGACGACGGGCCGTCCGCCCAGCCGCGCCGGGGTGCAGCGGGGCAACCGGGGGCGCAGGAGCGGCAGTCCGCGCCGCAGGCGCAACGGGACGGCGCCCCCTTCGCCGTGATGTACATCCCCCGCTTCGGTTCCGGCTGGGCCAAGCCCGTCCTCGAGGGCACCGGGACCGAGCTGCTGAAGAAGGGCCTCGGCCATTACGACCGCACCGCCGCGCCGGGCGCCACCGGCAACTTCGCGGTCGCCGGGCACCGCCGCACGTACGGCGACCCGTTCAAGGACTTCCCCGAGCTGCGGCCCGGCGACGCGGTGGTGCTCACCGACGGGGCCGACTGGTACACCTACCGCCTCGACACCCGGCCGTACACGACGCTCCCCGACGACACCGGCGTCGTCGACCCCGTCCCCGCTCACTCCGGCTACCGCGGGCCCGGCCGCTATCTGACGCTCACGACCTGCGAACCGGAGTGGGGGCACAGCCACCGGCTGATCGTGTGGGGGCACTTGGAGGAGACCCGGCCGGTGGAGGAGGGCAAGCCGAAGGCTTTGCCCGGCTGACCCCCGCGGCCGGGGTGCCGCCCCTTAGGCTGGTGCTGCAATGCAGTAAGGCAGTCGAACGACCCCGTCATCTCCGTCATCGGCAAGTAGGGACAGCATGTACGCGTTCATCTGGCGTCACCTGCCGGGCAACGCATGGGTGAAGGCGCTGATCTCGCTCGTGCTCGTGCTGGCGATCGTCTACGCCCTCTTCCAGTACGTCTTCCCCTGGGCGGAACCGCTGCTGCCGTTCAACGACGTGACGGTCGACAACGGTATGCCGGCCGGTGCGACAGTGCCCGGCGGCGGAATGGCGGTGGCACTGTGAGCGCGCGCATCCTCGTCGTGGACAACTACGACAGCTTCGTCTTCAACCTCGTCCAGTACCTCTACCAGCTCGGTGCCGAGTGCGAGGTGCGGCGCAACGACGAGGTCGAGCCGGCCCATGCACAGGACGGGTTCGACGGCGTCCTGCTCTCGCCCGGGCCCGGTGCGCCCGAACAGGCCGGTGTCTGCATCGACATGGTCCGCCACTGCGCCACGACGAACGTCCCGGTCTTCGGCGTGTGCCTGGGCATGCAGTCGATGGCCGCCGCCTACGGCGGAGTCGTCGACCGCGCCCCCGAGCTGCTGCACGGCAAGACCTCCCTGGTGACCCACGAGGGCGTCGGCGTCTTCCAGGGCCTGCCCTCGCCGTTCACGGCCACCCGCTACCACTCCCTCGCGGTCGAGCGGGACGGCTGGCCGGACGAGCTGGAGATCACCGCCTGGACGGATACGGGCATCGTGATGGGCCTGCGCCACCGTGATCTGCCGGTCGAGGGCGTGCAGTTCCACCCCGAGTCGGTGCTCACCGAGTGGGGGCACCGGATGCTCGCCAACTGGCTTGCCGAGTGCGGCGACACGGGAGCGGTGGAGCGGTCCGCCGGGCTCGCTCCGGTGGTGGGCAAGGCCGGGGCGTGACCACGCTCCGGCCTGAGCGGGACGCCTGGCCGGCGCCGACGAATCCGACCACGACGCACTACGGCTCCTACGACCCCGAGGCGCGCGCTGCCGCCTTCCCTCCGCTGCCGCCGGAGGACAACGCCACCATGGAGCTGCGCCGGGTCGAACCGGCGCAGCCGGCCGGCGGGCGCGCGGAGCGGCGCAAGGCCGCGAAACGCGGTGCCGCGCGGGCGCGCCGGGAGAGCGCGGGCGTGTTCCTGAGCCGCCTGCTGGGCGAAGTGTTCATCACCCTCGGCGTGGTGATGCTGCTGTTCGTCGCCTACCAGCTGTGGTGGACGAACGTCATCGCCCACAACCAGGCCGGTGGGGCCGCCAAGTCCCTCCAGCACACCTGGGACAAGGGCGGCGGCGCGGACCGGGACGCCGGGGCCTTCTCCCCGGGCGAGGGCTTCGCGATCGTCTACATCCCCGCGCTGGATGTGAAGGCCCCCATCGCCCAGGGCATCGACAAGCACAAGATCCTCGACAAGGGCATGGTCGGGCACTACGCCGAGGGCTCGCTGAAGACCGCCATGCCGTGGGACCGGCAGGGCAACTTCGCACTGGCAGGTCACCGCAACACCCATGGCGAGCCGTTCCGTTACGTCAACCGGCTGAAGCCCGGCGACAAGATCGTTGTGGAGACCCGGAGCACGTTCTACACGTATGAGATGACGAGCCGCCTGGACCAGACGTCCCCGGCGAACGTGCGGGTCATCGACCCCGTTCCGGCCGGATCCGGCTTCACCCGGCCCGGCCGCTACATCACACTGACCACCTGCACCCCCGAGTTCACCAGTACGTACCGGCTGATCGTGTGGGGCAAGATGGTCGACGAGCGGCCCCGGAGCAAGGGCAAGCCGGACGCGCTCGTCGAGTGAGACACGCAGGATCAGCGAAGCGGGGTACGAACGCGGTGGCAGGGACCCGGATACGAGGGCGCATCGCCGCCGCCGTCAGCGTCGTGGGGGAGCTGCTGATCACCGCGGGAGTGATCATGGCGCTCTTCGTCGTCTACTCCCTCTGGTGGACGAACGTGCTCGCCGACCGCGAGTCCAAGCGCCAGGGCAGCCAGGTGCGCGACCACTGGGCCCGCCAGCCCGCCGGACCGGGTGCGCTCGACACCAAGGACGGCATCGGCTTCCTGCACGTCCCGGCCATGCGCAACGGCGAGGTGCTGGTCAAGCAGGGCACCGGCACCGACGTCCTCAACGAGGGCGTCGCCGGCTACTACGAGGACCCGGTGAAGTCCGGGATGCCGTGGGACAAGGAGGGCAACTTCGCCCTCGCCGCGCACCGGGACGGGCACGGGGCGAAGTTCCACAACATCGACAAGATCAAGAATGGTGACGCAGTCGTCTTCGAGACGCGCGACACCTGGTACGTCTACAAGGTCTTCGCGGAGCTGACGCAGACCTCCCGGTTCAACACCGGCGTGCTGGACTTCGTCCCCAAGCAGTCCGGGAGGACGAAGCCGGGCCGCTACATCACGCTGACGACCTGCACGCCCGTCTACACCTCGGACTACCGCTACGTCGTCTGGGCGCAGCTGGAGCGCACGGAGAAGGTCGACGCCAAGCGCACCCTGCCCGGGGAGCTGCGCTAGCCGCAGCGGGCAGCACAGAGCCCCGGTGCCCTCCTTCAGGAGAGGGCGCCGGGGCTCTGGTGTTGCGTCAGTGCTTCCGGCCGCCGATCAGGCCGCCGAAGAAGCCGCCGTCCTGGCCGCCGTTCTGGTTCCCGGGCTGGCCCGTGGAGTTGTCGCCGCCGGGCTGGCCGGTGCCCGCCGTGGTCAGGTTGACGGGCGTGTTCTTGTCGGCCTGGGTGCCGACGCCGGGCTGGGCGAGGACGACGATGGCGTTGTCGTCCTGCGGGCCGGAGATGCTGCCGACCGCGAGGCCCGCGTCCGTCAGCTGCTTCTTGGCGTCCTTGAGCTTCTGGCCGACGACGTTGGGCACCGCGGTCTTCTGCGCCGCACCCTTCGAGACGAAGAGCGTCACCGTGGAGCCCGGCTTCGCCGAGGTGTTGCCCTCGGGGCTCTGGCGGTCGACCGTGCCGGCGGGCTGGGTCGAGTCCTCGTCCTCGCGGGTCACCGTGAAACCGAGGTCGGTGAGCTGCTTCTTGGCCGCGTCGAACTGCGAGCCCACCACGGACGGCACGGTCTTGGACGTCGCCTGCGAGGCGACCGTCAGCGTGATCTCCGCGCCCTTGTCCGCCTTGGTGCCGGCCTTCGGGTCCTGGGCGAGGACGGTGTTCGGCGTCCGGTCGGACTCCTGCTGCTTCTGCTTGACCGTGAAGCCCTTGTCCTCGAGCGTGGACTTGGCCTCGTCGAAGCTCGCGCCCAGCACGTCCGGGACGGAGATCTTCTCCGCGCCCTTGGACACCACGACCTTGACCTCGCTGCCCTTGTCCACCTTGGCGCCGGCCTGCGGGTTCTGCTCGCAGATCTTGTCCTTGGGCTGGTCGCAGAACTTCGCCTCGCCCTGGACGACCTTGAAGTCCCCGTTGTCGCCCATCTTCTGGGCGTCCGCCAGCGTCTGGCCGACCAGGGTGGGCACCGTGACCTGGCCGTTGTTCGCGCTGCCGCTGAAGAGCGACTTGCCGATGAAGATGGCGCCGACGAGCACCAGGATGCCCGCGGCGACCAGCAGGATCGTCGACAGGTTGCTCTTCTTGCCGCCGCCCCGGCGCCCGCCGCGGCCGGAGCCGTCGTCGTAGCCGCCGTAGCCCCCGCCGTGGTCGCTCACGGGCGGCAGCATGGACGTCTGGCCGGCGCCGTGGTCCTGCGGGCGCAGCATGGTGGTCGGCTGCTCGTCGCCGTAGCCGCCCGCGCCGACGCCCAGCGCGCCGAGGGAGGCGGTGGCCGCCACGGGCTGGCCCTCCAGGCACGCCTCGATGTCGGCCCGCATCTCGTCGGCGGACTGGTAGCGGTAGTCCGGGTCCTTGGTCAGCGCCTTGAGGACGATGGCGTCGACCTCGGGTGCGATCTCGGGGTCGTAGGTGCTCGGCGGGTTCGGCTCCTCCCGCACGTGCTGGTAGGCGACGGCCACGGGGGAGTCGCCGACGAACGGCGGCCGGACCGTGAGCAGTTCGTAGAGCAGGCAGCCCGTCGAGTAGAGGTCGGACCGCGCGTCGACCTGCTCGCCCTTGGCCTGCTCGGGCGAGAGGTACTGGGCGGTGCCGATGACGGCCGCGGTCTGCGTCATGGTCATGCCGGCGTCGCCCATCGCGCGGGCGATGCCGAAGTCCATGACCTTGACCTGGCCGTTGCGGGTCAGCATGACGTTGGCGGGCTTGATGTCCCGGTGGACGATGCCGGCGCGGTGCGAGTACTCCAGCGCCTGCAGCACGCCGATGGTCATCTCCATCGAGCGCTCGGGCAGCAGTTTGCGCCCGGAGTGCAGCAGCTCGCGGAGCGTGGACCCGTCCACGTACTCCATGACGATGTACGGGATCGAGACCCCGTCCACGTAGTCCTCGCCGGTGTCGTAGACGGCGACGATCGACGGGTGGTTGAGCGAGGCGGCCGACTGCGCCTCACGGCGGAACCGGGCCTGGAAGGACGGATCGCGGGCCAGGTCGGCGCGCAGCGTCTTCACGGCGACGGTGCGGCCGAGCCGGGTGTCGTGGGCGAGGTACACCTCGGCCATGCCACCACGGCCGAGCACCGAGCCCAGCTCGTACCGGCCGCCGAGGCGACGCGGCTCTTCCATAGCTCCAGCCCTTCCGTTTTCCTGACCGCACCGGTGTGGGTCCGGCGGTGTGCTGTCCGGGCATACCGTACCCGGCGCACCGAGCCCCTTCCGGCCGCCACCGTCACCCGATACACGACCGGTACCGACCTGCGGCCCGGGCGCCGTCCAGGCGTGCGGGCTCACTTCTCCGTCTTGAGCACCGCCTCCATGACGCTCTTGGCGATGGGTGCGGCGAGCTTGCCGCCGGCGATGTCGTCACGCGTGGTGTCCGAGCCCTCGATCACCACGGCGACGGCGACCGGCGAACCGTTGTCGGTCTTCGCGTAGGAGATGAACCACGCGTAGGGGTTGCCGCTGTTGTCGACGCCGTGCTGAGCCGTACCGGTCTTGCCACCGACCTTGACGCCGTCGATCTGGGCCGCGGTTCCGGTGCCGTTCTGGACCACCGTCTCCATCATGCTCTGCAGCTTCTGGGCGTTGGCGGCGGAGAGCGGCTGGCTCATCTCCTTGGGCTTGTGCTGCTCGATGACGTTGAGGTTGGGCGCGCGCAGCTTGTCGACCATGTACGGCTCCATGAGCTTGCCGTTGTTGGCGACCGCGGAGGCGACCATGGCCATCTGCAGCGGGGTGGCGCGGTTGGAGGCCTGGCCGATGCCCGCCATGGCGTTCTGCGGACGGTTGTCCTTGGGGTAGACGCTCTTCACGGCGCGCACGGGCGTGTCGATGGTGTTGTTGAAGCCGAACTTCTGGGCCTCGTCCATCATCTTCTGGTTGCCCAGGTCCGCGCTTATCTTGCCGAAGACCGTGTTGCAGGAGTACTTGAGGGCGTCCCGCAGCGAGGCGTTCTGGCAGGGGATGTTGCCCTCGTTGCTCAGCTGGACGCCCGCGGTGTCCGGCAGGACCCACGGCAGCGGCGAGTCGGTCTTGGCGTCCGGGTCGGTGTAGAGGCCGTTCTGCAGCGCGGCGGCGGCGGTGACGACCTTGAACGTGGAGCCCGGCGGGTAGGTCTGCTTGAGCGCCCGGTTGAGCATGGGCTGGTTCTTGTCGTTCTGCAGCGACGTCCACGCCTTGGAGTCGTTGGCCCCGGCGATCGTCGAGGGGTCGTACGACGGGGTGGAGGCCAGCGCCAGGATCTTGCCGGTGCGCGGGTCGAGGGCGGCGACGGCGCCCTTCTTGTCGCCGAGGCCCTTGAACGCGGCCTCCTGCGCCTGGGCGTTGAGCGTGGTGATCACGTCGCCGCCCTTCTTGCCCTTGCCGGTGATCATGTCGACCGTGCGGTTGAAGAACAGCCGGTCGTCGTCGCCGGTGAGCACCTTGTCCTCGAGCTTCTCCAGCTGGTTGGAGTCGAAGACCTGCGAGGAGTAGCCCGTGACCGGGGCCCACATCTCGCCGTTCTTGTAGGTGCGCTTGTACTTGTAGTCGATGCCGCCGGTCTCCGTGGAGCCGGTCACGGCATCGCCGTCGACGATGATGTTGCCGCGCGGCTGGCTGTAACGGGCGATGTCGACACGGTGGTTGTGTTTGTTGGTCTTGAGCTCGTCGGCCTGGACGAACTGGATCCAGTTGTCGCGGATCATCAGTGCGAGGACGAGGAGACCGCAGAAGATTGCGATCCGGCGCACGGGCTTGTTCACGGGCGGACCACCTGGGTCATCTCGGCGTCGGGGGACGAGGCGGGGGAAGGGGCGGGGCGGCGCGCGGTGTCGCTGATCCGGATCAGGATGCCGATCAGGGCCCAGTTGGCGATGATCGACGAACCGCCGGCCGCCAGGAACGGCATGGTCATGCCGGTCAGCGGGATGAGGCCCATCACACCGCCGGCGACGACGAACACCTGCAGTGCGAAGGCACCGGACAGGCCGACCGCGAGGAGCTTGCCGAAGGGGTCGCGGGCGGCGAGCGCGGTGCGCACGCCGCGCTCCACGATCAGGCCGTAGAGCAGCAGCAGGGCCATCATCCCGGCCAGGCCGAGCTCCTCGCCGACGGTGGAGAGGATGAAGTCGGCGTTGGCGGCGAACCCGATGAGGTCGGAGTTGCCCTGCCCGAGGCCGGAGCCCAGGGTGCCGCCGGAGCCGAACGACATGACGGCGTCGCCGATCTGCTGGCAGGCGCCGCTCGGGTCCGTCTTGTAGCAGGCGAACGGGTCGAGCCAGGCGTTGACGCGCTTCTGGACGTGGGACTCGAAGGTGGCCACGCCGACCGCACCGACCGCGGACATCAGCAGACCGAAGACGATCCAGCTGGTGCGCTCGGTCGCCACGTAGAGCATGACGACGAACAGGCCGAAGAACAGCAGCGAGGTGCCCAGGTCCGTCTCGAAGACCAGGATCAGGATGGACACCGCCCAGACCGCGAGGATCGGGCCGAGGTCACGGCCGCGCGGCAGGTACATGCCCATGAAGCGGCGGCTGGCCAGGGCCAGGGCGTCGCGCTTGACCATCAGGAAGCCGGAGAAGAACACCGCGATGACGAGCTTGGCGAACTCGCCGGGCTGGATGGTGCCCAGGCCCGGGATGGAGATCCAGATCTTGGCGCCGTTCACCGCCGGGAAGAACATCGGGAGGACCAGCAGGAACAGCGCCACCGCCATGGAGATGTAGGTGTAGCGCTGCAGGATCCGGTGGTCCTTGAGCAGCATCAGGACGCCGATGAAGAGCGCGATGCCCAGCGCGGTGTACAGCAGCTGCTTCGGGGCGTCCGGCTGGAAGGAGCCGAAGGCGCTCTTGGCGCGCTGGATGAGCCGCGGCGACTGGTCGAGCCGCCAGATCAGCACCAGGCCCAGCCCGTTGAGGAGCGTGGCCAGCGGCAGCAGCAGCGGGTCCGCGTAGCGGGCGAACTTGCGCACCGCCAGGTGCGCGACGCCCGCCATCAGACCGAGGCCGAGGCTGTAGCCGAGCATCCCGGAGGGCATCTCGCCGTCCATGGCCAGGCCCACGTTGGCGTAGGCGAAGCACGGGATGAGCACGGCGAAGACCAGCAGGGCGAGTTCGGTGTTGCGCCTGCTGGGCAGCCCCACGGTGCTGATCGTCGTCGTGACCGTGGCGTTCGGCAGCGGTGACGTGGCTGACATGACTGGTTGGCCCCTTACCGCTTCACTACTGGGTGTTGCTGCACTGCGGGACCAACTTCTGCTCGTCCTCGGTGAGGGTGGGGGCCGGGTCGGCGGCCGGAGAGGACGGCGTGGCGTTCGGCTTCGGCTCTCCGGGCTTGTCGGCCTGGTTCGGGTTCTGCTTCTCGTTCTCCCGGCGCTGGGCCTCCGCCTTGCGGCGCTCGTCCTCCTTCTTGCAGGCGCCGGCGAGCGTGCCGAGCTCCTTGGCCTTCGCCTCGGCCTGGCTGCGGCTGCCGACCGTGATGGTGTCCACGACGCGGCTGCGCTGGTCGACCGGGAGGTACTTGAGTTCGATCTCCGGGTGGTCCTGGTACAGCTTGCTGAGGCTGACCCAGGCCAGGTCCTGGTTGATGCCCTGGTAGACGGCGACGTGGTCGTTGTCCTTGGCACCCACGTAGTACTGCGACTGCGTCCACTGCCAGCCGGCGTAGAGGCCGCCGGCGACGACGCCGAGACAGACCGTCAGGATCAGCGACCGCTTGAGCCACTTGCCGCGGCGGACGGGCTTGACGTACTCCTCGTCCTCGTCGAGGAAGGCGCCGAACTCCCCTTCCGGAGCGGCCCCGAGAGCCGGGTCGCCGCTGCCGGGCGGGCCGAAGCCGCCCTCCTGCGGGGGGACGGGCCGGCCCGAGCGGCCGAGCTCGGAGGCGCGGCCGGCCGGGGTCTGCATGGCACCGGCGTCGTTGAAGTGCAGCTGGTTCTCGGCGACCGCACCGACGATCACCGGGGTGTCGCTGATCTGCTGCGCCAGGGTGTCCCCGCCGTCCATGTCGAGGACGTCGGCGATGATGACGGTGATGTTGTCCGGGCCGCCGCCGCGCAGGGCGAGGCGGATCAGCTCCTCGACGGTCTCGTGCGGACCCTGGTAGCTGGCCAGGGTCTCTTCCATCGTCTGGTGGCTGACGACCCCGGAGAGGCCGTCGGAACAGATCAGGTAGCGGTCGCCGGCGCGCACCTCGCGGATCGAGAGGTCGGGCTCCACGTGCTCGCCGCTGCCGAGCGCACGCATCAGCAGCGAGCGCTGCGGGTGCGTGGTGGCCTCCTCCTCGGTGATCCGGCCCTCGTCGACCAGGCGCTGCACCCAGGTGTGGTCCTGGGTGATCTGCGTGAGCACGCCGTCGCGCAGCAGGTACGCGCGCGAGTCGCCGACGTGCACCAGGCCGAGGCGCTGGCCCGTCCACAGCAGGGCGGTGAGCGTGGTGCCCATGCCCTCCAGCTGGGGGTCCTCCTCGACCATGAGGCGCAGCTGGTCGTTGGCGCGCTGCACGGCGCTGCCCAGGGAGGTGAGGATGTCGGAGCCGGGGATGTCGTCGTCGAGCGTGACGAGCGTGGAGATCACCTCGGAGGAGGCGACCTCACCGGCGGCCTGGCCGCCCATGCCGTCGGCGATGGCGAGCAGCCGGGGGCCGGCGTAACCGGAGTCCTCGTTGCCCTCGCGGATCATGCCCTTGTGCGATCCGGCGGCGAAACGCAGTGACAGACTCATGCGCACCTCGCCCGTCGGCTCCGGGTACAGCCCCTTTCCAGCCACGCTGCCCACCCTCCGGTCGTCATGGTCCTAACTACTTCCGCAGCTCGATGACGGTCTTGCCGATACGGATCGGCGCACCGAGCGGGATCGGGGTCGGGGTGGTCAGCCTGGTCCGGTCGAGATAGGTGCCGTTGGTCGATCCCAGGTCCTCGACGATCCACTGGCCGTCGCGGTCGGGGTAGATCCTGGCATGCCGGCTGGACGCGTAGTCGTCGTCCAGCACGATCGTGGAGTCGTGGGCGCGGCCGAGGGAGATCGTCTGGCCCTGGAGGGCCACCGTGGTGCCGGTGAGCGACCCCTCGGAGACGACCAGCTTGGTGGGGGCACCGCGGCGGCCGCGCTCGGCACGCCGGCCGCCGGACTGCTGCCGGGGCTGCTGCGGCGGCGCGGCCTGCTGCGCGGCGCGCTGCTGCCGGCCGGTGTCGCCGCGGCGCGAGCCGCGCTGGGTCACGCGGGTGCCGAAGAGATCGCTGCGGATGACCTGTACGGCCACGATGACGAACAGCCACAGTACGGCGAGGAAACCCAACCGCATGACCGTGAGGGTCAGCTCTGACATTGCCCCCGCTTCACCCTTCGGCTTGCCGATAAACGATGGTGGTGCTGCCCACGACGATGCGCGAGCCGTCGCGGAGCGTAGCGCGCGTGGTGTGCTGCCCGTCCACCACGATCCCGTTGGTCGACCCCAGGTCCTCGATGGTGGCGGGGGTGCCGACCCGGATTTCGCAGTGCCGGCGGGAGACGCCGGGGTCGTCGATGCGTACGTCCGCCTCGGTACTGCGGCCCAGCACGAGGGTGGACCGCGAGATCTGGTGGCGGGTGCCGTTGATCTCGATCCAGCGCCGCGTCTGCGTGCCCTGCGCCGGGCCGGGGACCGCTGCGCCCGCGCGGGGCAGGGGCCGGCCGCCGGGGGGCGGGGACGCGGGCATGGGCGGCGCACCGGCCGGCGGACGCGCCGCCGGGTATCCGCCGCCGCCGTGGGTGACCGCGCCACCGGATGCGTACGGGGCGGCAGCGCGCTGCTGTGCGCCGTGCGGGTCCTGGGACTCGCTGGACGCGAGCGTGCGGCTGCGCACCCGGTACAGACCGGTGTCGAGGTCGTCGGCCTTCTCCAGGTGGACCTTGATGGTCCCCATGAAGGTGTACCGCTGCTGCTTGGCATAGTCGCGGACCATGCCTGCCAGTTCGTCGCCGAGCTGGCCGGAGTACGGGCTGAGGCGCTCGAAGTCCGGGGCGCTCAGCTCGACGATGAAGTCGTTGGGCACGACCGTGCGGTCGCGGTTCCAGATGGTGGCGTTGTTGTCGCACTCCCGCTGGAGTGCGCCCGCGATCTCGACCGGCTGGACCTCGGACTTGAACACCTTGGCGAAGGTGCCGTTCACGAGACCCTCGAGTCGCTGCTCGAAGCGCTTCAGTACTCCCACGGGGCACCTCCTTCCCTCAGTGACGTCTGTGATGCCCGTCGTCGGCTCAGTGTCGTTCCTGATACTGCTTACTGATCGTATCCACGCGTCGGGGAAACGGCCGGTTCCCCTTCGGCGCCAGGAGTGACGAGTGTCGCCTTCCTGCGGCGGCTCCGTCCTTCCGCTCGTCCTCACACGGATCGTAGAGGCGCCTACGAGCCAGTGTCCCGCAACCGGAGCGGTCCCCGCTCCGCCCCCGGGCCCCGGCCCGGGGCCCGGGGGCGGAGGCCAGGCGTGTGAAGGGACCCCGAACGACGTGCTAATGTTCTCGATGTCGGAAGGCGAGCGCGACGGAAACGAGCCGAAAGGTTCGGGAACGGAGCGGGAAGCAGGAAGACGCACCCATGCGCGGGTGGCGGAATAGGCAGACGCGCTGGATTCAGGTTCCAGTGCCCGAAAGGGCGTGGGGGTTCAACTCCCCCCTCGCGCACAGTGAGAACGGGCCGCATCGTCAAGATGCGGCCCGTTTTCGTATGCCCTTCTCCTGCCCTTCTCCCGTGCCGCAGGTGTGAGGAGCGTCTCAGGGGCGGGTCCCCCGCAGCAGGACGGTGCGGAACCGTCCTGCTGCGGTGCGTTGCCGTCAGGCCGTGAGGCGGGCGATCGCCTCGTCGGCGGTGAGCTCCTCGCGGTCGCCGGTGCGGCGGTCCTTCAACTCGAGGACGCCCTCGGCGGAGCGGCGGCCGGCGACCAGGATCCGGGGGACGCCGATGAGTTCGGCGTCGGTGAACTTCACGCCCGGCGAGACCCCGGCCCGGTCGTCGACGATGACGCGGACGCCGACGGCGGCCAGCTTGGCGGCGACCTCCAGGGCCAGTTCGGTCTGCAGGGCCTTGCCCGCGGCGACGACGTGCACGTCCGCCGGGGCGACCTCGGCGGGCCAGCACAGGCCCCGTTCGTCCGCGGTCTGCTCGGCCAGGGCGGCCACCGCGCGCGAGACGCCGATGCCGTACGAGCCCATGGTCACCCGCACCGGCTTGCCCTGCGGGCCCAGGACGTCGAGCTGGAAGGCGTCGGCGTACTTGCGGCCGAGCTGGAAGATGTGGCCGATCTCGATGGCCCGGCCGAGCTCCAGGCCCGTGCCGCAGGACGGGCACGGGTCGCCGGCCTCGACGACGACCACGTCGAGGTACTCGTCGACCTCGAAGTCCCGGCCGCAGACGACGTTCCGGGCGTGTGTGCCGGGCTTGTTGGCACCGGTGATCCAGGAGGTGCCGGGGGCGATACGGGGGTCGGCGAGGTAGCGGACGCCCTGCAGGCCCTGCGGTCCCACATAGCCGCGGACGAGGTCGGGGCGGCCGGTGAAGTCGTCGGCGGTGACGAGTTCGACGGCGGCCGGGGCGAGGTGGTCGGCCAGCTTGCCCAGGTCGACCTCGCGGTCGCCGGGGACGCCGACGGCCGTGATCTCGCCGTCCACCTTCACCAGGAGGTTCTTCAGCGTCGCGGAGGCCGGGACGCCGAGGTGGGCGGCCAGGGTCTCGATGGTGGGGGTGTCCGGGGTGTCCAGCTCCTCGGGCGCGGGGTGTCCGCTGCCGTCGGCGGGCCGCAAGGGGTGGGTCACGGCCTCGGTGTTGGCGGCGTAGTCGCACTGCGGGCAGTGGACGAAGGTGTCCTCGCCGGCGGCGGCCGGGGCGAGGAACTCCTCGGAGGCCGAGCCGCCCATGGCGCCGGAGACGGCGGAGACGATGCGGTGCTCCAGGCCGAGGCGCTCGAAGATGCGCCGGTACGCCGCGCGGTGCAGCCGGTAGGACTCCGCCAGGCCCTCGTCCGAGATGTCGAAGGAGTACGAGTCCTTCATCTGGAACTCGCGGCCGCGCAGCACGCCGGCGCGGGGCCGCGCCTCGTCCCGGTACTTGGTCTGGATCTGGTAGAGCATCACCGGCAGGTCCTTGTAGGACGTGCACTGGTCCTTCACCAGCAGGGTGAAGATCTCCTCGTGGGTCGGGCCGAGGAGGTGGTCGGCGCCCTTGCGGTCCTTGAGGCGGAAGAGCTCGTCGCCGTACTCCTCCCAGCGCCCGGTGATCTCGTAGGGCTCCTTGGGCAGGAGGGCCGGGAGGAGGACCTCCTGGGCGCCGATGGCGTCCATCTCCTCGCGCACCACGCGTGCGACGTTGTCCAGCACCCGCTTGCCGAGCGGCAGCCAGGACCAGACGCCCGCGGAGGTGCGGCGGACGTAGCCGGCGCGGACGAGCAGCCGGTGGCTGAGCGTCTCGGCGTCCGCCGGGTCGTCGCGCAGTGTCTTGATCATCATTCGGGACATGCGCTGGACCTCGGGCATGGGGAACTCCTGCGTGGGCTGAGAGCTTTGTACGGATTGCCGACGAGGGTATCCGCGCAGCAGCAGGGGGCGCCCGGAATTCCCGGGCGCCCCCTGGCGCAGGTGAGAGTGCCGGTCAGGCGGCGAGGCGGGCGGCCAGGGCCTTGGCCTTGGCGGCGGCCTGCTCGTGGGCCTCGGTGCGGGAGGCGTCCGACTTGCCGACCAGGTCGGCCATCGCGGGGACGGAGCGGGCCAGGGTGAGCTCGGGGGTGATGACGTCGACCTCCAGGCCGAACGCGCCGTTGAGCACCTTCTCCATGTACGTGGCCGCGAAATCGAAGCCGTCGCGCGGGGTGCCCGGCGCGTAGGAGCCGCCGCGGCTGGCGACGACGATGGCCGGCTTGCCGGCGACCGAGGAGTTCTCGCCGGCCGTGCGGCCCATGATGAGCACCTGGTCCACCCAGGCCTTGAGGCTGGAGGGAATCGTGAAGTTGTACATCGGGGCGCCGATGAGCACTGCGTCCGCGGCCTCCAGCTCTGCGGCCAGCTCCTCGCGCAGGGCGAAGGCGGCCCGCTGCTCCTCGGTGCGCTCGGCGGGGCCGGTGTACTGGGCGGTGATGCCGGCCGCGGTGATGTGCGGCAGCGGGTTCGCGGCGAGGTCGCGGTGGACGACCGTGCCCTCGGGGTGCTGCTCCTCCCAGGCCTTGCGGAAGGTGGCCGTGACATCGCGCGAGGCGGAGCCCTGGGGGAGGGCGGAGGAGTCGAGGATCAGCAGGGTGGCCATGGGAAGCTCCGGAATGATGAGGTGAAGTTCCGTACGGAACTATTGATAGCACAGGAGCTTACTTTTCTGCAGCTACCTACGGCAGGGGGGTACCCTGGGAACATGGCGGATCACGGTGAGCAGGCGTGCAAGAGCGTCGGCGAGGGCATGACGCGTGTCTTCGGGCTCTTCGGCAAGCGCTGGACGGGTCTGGTCGTGGCCACGCTGCTGGCGGGGCCCGCATACTTCGCCGACCTGCGGCGCGCCATTCCGGGCATCAGCGAGCGCATGCTCTCGGACCGGCTCACCGAGCTGGCCGCCGCGGGCCTGCTGCTGCGCGAGGTGGACGCCGGCCCCCCGCTGCGGGTCGCCTACCGGCTGACCGAGGCGGGCAAGGCGCTGGAGCCCGCGCTCAAGGAGCTGGGCCGGTGGGCCGAGCAGCACCTCGAGGGCGGCGGCGGCTGCCCCGAGCAGTTTCGCTGAGTTTCACTGAGGACGTCCGCGCCGGTCAGGGGGTGTTGTCGGTGGACGGCGGTACGGTCGGGGGCAGTTGACGTCTTCCGGCCGGGGGAGTGCTGCGATGTCACGACTGCCGTACGTACCGGGGTTCGCCAGGCCTGCCGAAGGTGTGGGCGGCAAGGCCGAGGGAAGGGCACTGCGGGAGCGCGTGCCGCGCTCGGCGCATGCCCACTGGAGACCTGCGCCCGGGCGGCCCGGGGCCGTGGAGGCGGTCGAGGCGTCGAATGCCGGGCGGCTGCCGGAGCTGACGCCGATCAGGGTCGGCCGCATGGCGGCCTCCCCCTTCGCGTTCCTGCGCGGTTCGGCCGGGCTCATGGGGCACGACCTGGCGGGCACGCCCGTCACCGGGACCGGCGTGCAGCTGTGCGGCGATGCGCACGCCGCCAACTTCGGCCTCTACGGCGATGCCCGCGGTGAACTGGTCATCGATATCGACGACTTCGACGAAACCCTGTACGGCCCGTGGGAGTGGGACGTGAAGCGGCTCGCCGCCTCGCTCGTGCTGGCCGGCCGGGAGGCGGGCGCGGCCGGGGACGTCTGCCGCGCCGCCGCGCGGGACGCGGTGGGCGCCTACCGGCGCACGATGCGGCTGCTGGCGCGGATGCCGGTGACCGACGCGTGGAACGCCGTCACCGACGAGGAGCTCGTCTCGCACGCGGAGGCGCACCAGCTGCTGGGCACGCTGGAGAAGGTCGCGGCCAAGGCCCGGCGCAACACGAGCGCCCGCTTCGCGGCCGGGTCGACGGAGCCGGACGGCAGGGGCGGCCGGCGCTTCGTGGACGCCCCGCCCGTGCTGCGCAGGATCCCCGACGGCGAGGCCGCGGCGGTGGCCCGCGCGCTGGGTCCCTATCTGCGGACGCTGCCGGAGGAACTCCTGCCGCTGCCCGCCCGGTACGCGGTGCAGGACGTGGCGTTCCGGGTGGTGGGGACGGGGAGCGTGGGCCTGCGCTCGTACGTGGTGCTCCTGCTCGACCACCGTGGCGAGGCCCTGGTGCTGCAGGTGAAGGAGGCGCGGCCGTCGGCCCTCCTGCCGTACGCGGCCGCCGCGGGCTTCGCCCAGCCGCAGGAGGAGACCGGGCACGAGGGGCGGCGCGTGGTGCTCGGGCAGAAGCGGATGCAGGTGGTCAGCGATGTGCTGCTGGGCTGGACGACCGTCGGGGACCGGCAGTACCAGGTGCGCCGGTTCCGCAACCGCAAGGGGAGTGTGGACCCGGCGGCGCTGGCCCCCGGCGAGCTCGACGACTACGGGCGGATGACCGGCGCCCTGCTGGCGCGGGCCCATGCGCACACGGCGGATCCGCTCGTCATAGGCGCCTACTGCGGCAAGGGGGAGCAACTGGACGACGCGCTGGCCGACTTCGCCGTGCGGTACGCGGACCGCACGGAGGCGGACCACGCGGAGCTGCTCGCCGCGGTGCGGGGCGGCCGGATGGCGGCGGAGACGGGGGTTTAGGGCGGGGCGCCCCTTACGCTGCCGGAACCGTTCCCCGCTCCCGGCGGGGTGCTCGTACCCTGGGCGCGTGATGAATCCGGAGGCGGACATTTCCGAGGACCCCGCGGCGGAGCGGCTGGCCCAGGCCGTGCGGGCCGCCGAGCAGGCGCTGATCGAGTTCGAGATAGCGGTGGAGACCTTCCGTGTGGAGGTCGAGAACTTCTCCCGGCTGCACCACCAGCGGCTCGGCCCGATGTATGCGCGTCTCGACGAGCTGGAGGCACTGATCGCGGAGGCCGTGGCCGCGCGCAGCGGCAGCGCCGAGGACGCCCGGCGGGCCCGGGAGGCGCGGGCCCTGGCGCAGCCGCTGCCCGGGGTGGAGGAGCTGCTCGGCGGCTGGATGGACTCCGAGGGCCTCTTCCCCGAGGCCACGGCCATGCTCACCGGACAGTCCGTGCAGCCGCCGAAGCGGGTGCGGGCCAGCGACGAGGTGCGCCGGGCCTACCGCGAGCTGGTCCGCAAGGCGCACCCGGACCTGGCGGCCGACGAGGCGGACCGGCAGCGGCGCGAGGAGTTCCTCGTCCGCGTCAACGCCGCGTACGCGCAGGGCGACGAGGCGTCGCTGAGCGCGCTGGCCGCGGAGTGGGCGGCGGGCCCGGTGCCGGGGCAGCGGCGGGCGAGCCGCAGCGAGGAGCTGTACGCCCGGCTGGAGTGGCTGGCCCAGCGAAAGGACATGCTCTCGTCGGTGGCCGCCGAGCTGGAGGCCTCCGCGATCGGCGCCATGATCAAGATGGCGCCGGACGACCCCGACGGGCTGCTCACGGAGATCGCCGACGGCCTGGTGGCGCAGATCGCCGAGCGGGAGGCCCGGCTGGCGTCGCTGGTCGGGTAGCGTCGGAGACATGGTTTTTGGTTCTGCTGTGCCCACGGTCGGTGTCGACGCCCTGTCCGCCGGTGACTTCCTGCTCGATGTCCGCGAGGCCGACGAGTGGGAGGCGGGGCATGCCGAGGGCGCGCTGCACCTGCCGATGAGCGAGTTCGTGGCGCGGTTCGGCGAGCTGACGGAGAAGGCGCCCGAGGGCGGCAGGATCCACGTCATCTGCCGGTCGGGCGGGCGGTCCGCGCAGGTCACCAACTATCTGGTGCAGCAGGGCTTCGACGCGGTGAATGTGGACGGCGGCATGCAGGCGTGGGCGGCGGTGGGCCGCCCTGTGGTGGACGGTGCGGGGGCCTCCGGCGCCGTGATCTAGGGCGTCTCCGGCGGATCTTCGCGCCCCGTCAGGGGCGCGGGGAACTGCGCGATCAGCCACCGACGGCCTGCAGCCGACGCACCACCCCAGGGGT